>DATJHD010000191.1:0-2872 GCA_035494275.1 Croceibacterium sp. | reverse complement strand
GGTCGCCCCAAGGGAGTGATGCTGAGCCATGCCAACATGTGGCTCGGTGCGCATAGCGTGGCGGGCTATCTCGGGCTCGGTCCCGACGACCGCACGCTGGCCGTCCTGCCGCTGTCGTTCGACTACGGCCAGAACCAGCTGCTTTCGAGCTGGTACGCGGGCGCCGCGGTCGCGCCGCTCGATTACCTCACGCCCGGCGACGTGTTGAAGGCCGTCGAGCGCGAACGGATCACCACGCTCGCCGCGGTTCCGCCGCTATGGGTCCAGCTCGCGGAACTCGAATGGCCGCGTAGGACAGCCGCCCGGCTGCGCCGCCTGACCAACAGCGGCGGGGCCCTCACTCCCAAACTCGTGCAGCGGCTGCGGACGCTGTTCCCGCAAGCGGAGCTGTTTGCGATGTACGGCCTCACCGAGGCGTTCCGCTCGACTTATCTCGACCCGGCGCTGATCGGCATTCACCCGCGTTCGATGGGCCGGGCCGTTCCCATGGCCGAAATCCTCGTCATCGCCGATGACGGGCAGGTCACCGCCGATGGCGAAGAGGGCGAGCTCGTCCACTGCGGGCCGCTGGTGGCGCACGGCTATTGGAACGACCCCCAGCGGACGGCGGAACGTTTTCGGCCGGCTCCGCCGCAATCGGACTATGGCGGCATCGCCGTATGGTCGGGCGACCGGGTCCGGCGCGACGCCGACGGCCTGCTCTATTTCGCCGGCCGCCGCGACGGGCTGATCAAGAGCTCGGGCAACCGCATCAGCCCGGAGGAGATCGAGGAGGAGGCGCTCGCGACCGGCCTCGTCGCCGAGGCCGTCGCTCTCGGCGTTCCCGACGAGCGCTTGGGCCAGGCCATTCACCTGGTCGTCCGCGCGGCGCCGGGCGCTCCCGACGCGGAGGCCGAGCTGCCCCGCATCTTGGGCCAGAGGCTGCCCAATTTCATGAAGCCCAAGGCGATCCACTGGCGCCTCGCGATGCCGGTCGGGCCGAACGGCAAGATCGACCGGCACAGGCTCAAGCAGGAATGCGAGGGCATGCCGGGAGGGGACGCGCGCCGCGCTCCGCCGCATCAGGCGCAAAGCGGCGAGCTTCGTGCGCGGCTGGCCGAGATTCTGGGGGTCGCCGCCATCGGCGACGACGACACGTTCATCGCCCTCGGCGGCGATTCCCTCAACTACGTTCAGGCTTCCATCCTGCTCGAGTCCATGCCGGGCGAGGTTCCCGAAGACTGGGAAAATCTGCCGTTTTCCGAGCTCCAGGACCGCCTGCTCGCGAAAGGCGCGGACCAGGATGGGGCTCTTGCCAAGGACGCCGCCCGGCGGCGCGCGCACTGGCTCGAGCCGAGCGTCGTCTTGCGGGCGATCGCCATCCTGCTCGTCGTGCTCAGCCACACGCTCAACGGCAAGGCCGACACGTTTGCCGGCGCGACCGACGTGCTCCTGCTGATCGTCGGGGTAAACTTTGCCCGCTTCCAGTTGTCGCTGCTGGAGATCGGCGGCTCGCGCAAGGTGATGAGATCGACCTTCCGCCGGGCCATCGTGCCCTACTTCACGGTGCTGACGCTCTATTTCATTTACCTGAAACAGATCTTCTGGCCGGAATACCTGCTCTACAGCAACTTCACCGCGGGCGTCTTCTGGGACGGCGATCGCAGGTTCAAGACCTACTGGTTCCTCGAAGTCTACATAACCTTTATCCTTTTGGTTTGCCTGCTGTACCTGCTGCCCCAGGTGCGCGCTTTCTCGCGGCGCCGGCCCAAGGCGTTGCCGATCGCGCTGTTCAACGTCGGCGTGGTCCTGGCATTGGTCGCGCGGCCCTACAGCGACAGGGGCATCTTCTATGAAGAGACGCTTTTTTCGGCCCTGCCGGTGCTGATGTTCGGCTGGTTGCTCGAAAAGCTGAAGACCCCGGCCGAGAAATGCGCCCTGCTCGTGGCCGGAATCGCCAGCGCCTGCCTGCTGCCGCTGGACAGGGAGCCTCTCGCTCTCCCGTTGCTGGTGATCGCCGTTCCGGCACTGATGTTCGTTCGCCGGGTGCCCGTCGTCCCCGTGCTGGCCGGCCTGCTTTCGACGGTGGCGGGGGCGAGCTTCTACATCTACCTGCTACACGGCATCGTCCTGCATGGCTTGCGCGCGGTGATCGGCACGGACGGCCAGATCCCGATCCTGCTGATGCCGCTCGCCTATGTTGCCGCCGTCGTCACCGGGTTGGTCGCCGCCCAGGCCCTGCAGCAGCTGAACACCGCACGCCTGGCGGTGCTGTCGCGCAGCCGGCCCTGGCGCGATCGCTGGCGCTGGCCCCGCCTGACACCCGCTGCGAGCCCCGACACTCTCCTTTGACGTCGGTGCCCTTGCGCCGTAATCGCCGCCCATGACGCTCACCACCCGCTTCGCCCCGTCGCCGACGGGCCGGCTGCATGTCGGCAATATCCGCACGGCGCTGCACAACTGGTTGCTGGCGCACAAGGCGGGCGGCAGGTTCCTGCTGCGGATCGACGACACGGACGTCGAGCGCAGCCGGGAAGAATTCGTCGACTCGATCCATGCCGATCTCGCCTGGCTCGCCCTGGAGCCGGATGCGCAGGAGCGGCAGTCGGCGCGCCTTGCGCATTACGAGGCGGCCTTCGAACGGCTCCGCGACGAGGGTCGGGTCTATCCCTGCTACGAGACCGCGCAGGAGCTCGAGCTCAAGCGCAAGGTCCTGCTGGGGCGTGGCCTGCCGCCGATCTACGACCGCGCCGCGCTGAAACTGACCGAGGCCGAGCGCGCGGCGAAGGAGGCCGGCGGCATCGCGCCGCACTGGCGCTTCAGGCTCGATCACGACGAGCCGATCGCCTGGACCGACGGCATTCGCGGCTACCAGCATTTCGAGGGCGCCCAG
>DATJHD010000190.1:0-2761 GCA_035494275.1 Croceibacterium sp. | reverse complement strand
ATTGCCTTGGAAACCCGGGCGAAGGCCGGAGGGGGGCCGGCCTTCGCCGCGGGCAAATGGCGCGAGGGGCCTGGGTGCGCTGCGGCAGCCTCGCGCAGAAAACGCTTTACGATGCGATCCTCGAGCGAATGGAAGGTGACGACGGCGAGACAGCCGCCTTCGCCCAGCATGACTTCGGCGGCGTGAAGACCCGCCTGCAGCTCGTCGAGCTCAGCATTGACGTGGATGCGGATCGCCTGGAAGGTCCGCGTCGCCGGATCCTTCGGCGCACCCGGCCGATAGCCGAGCGCTTTCCTCACCACGCGGGCGAGGTCGCCGGTCGTCGCGAGCGGCCGCGCGGCGACGATCGCCCGGGCGACGCGACGGCTCTGGCGCTCCTCGCCATACTGGTAGAGCACGTTGGCGATGTCCTCCTCGCGCGCGGCGTTGAGGAAATCGGCGGCGCTCTCGCCGGCCTGGCTCATTCGCATGTCGAGCGGGCCCTCTGCGGAAAACGCGAACCCGCGCCCGGGCTGATCGAGCTGCATCGACGAAACGCCGATATCCATGACAACCCCGTCGACCCGCGCGACTCCGGCGTCCGCGAGCGTGTTAACCATTTCAGAGAAACGCCGCTGATGGAGAACGAGCCGCGGCGGATTTTCCCCAGCTTCCGGGAACATCAGCCCCGATGCGACCGCATCGGGGTCGCGGTCGAATGCGTGGACCTTCGCCCCGGCGTCGAGGATCGCGCGCGTGTATCCGCCGGCGCCGAAAGTGGCGTCGACTACGACGTCGCCCGGCTGCGGCTCGAGCGCGGCAATCACTTCGTCAAGCAAGACGGGGATGTGGCCGCTCATTTGCGCTTCCCCTTGCCCTGGTCGCCGGAAAGCTTGCGGCATGCCGCCTGCGGGCCTTCCCAGCCCTCGCTCATCGCGTAGAGTTCGTCCGGGCTCCACAGGGTGAAGAACTCGCCTGCGCCGTGGAAGAAGACCTCGTCCCGCAAATTCCCCAGCTCGGCGAGGTGGTCCGGCAGGACGAACCGGCCGCTGGCATCGAACGGAACCTGCTCGAACCCCCACAGCTGCATCGAGCGCAAGTCACGGTCGAAATCGCGACCGAGGCGCGTGGCCCGCTCTTCCTCACGGTCGAGGTAGCCTTCGAAGGAATGGGTGCGGGAAAGGCCGAAACCGGTCAGGCACTTCCAGCGGTCGTGCTTGGCGAGACAAAGCAGGCGCTCCCCGCCGCTCGAGTCGGTCACCGCCTTGCGGAAGGCGGCGGGCAGCGCGAGCCGGTTCTTCTCGCCACGAAGCGAGAAGCCCTGTCCGCTATATGCTGTGGCCCTCTCCGACACGCCCCCTGCACCTCTACCCTCAATTCATACCCCGCTCGGCACAGGCCTCCCGTTCCGGGCCGCGCGTCAACGCGGCCCGGCTGCCCCACTTCGGGCACGGTACGGGCGAATTGTCCGATGGACTCGCTATCTACTCCGGGAGAGCCGGGGATGAAAGGGGAAAATAGGGGATGGGCTGCAAAAAATCGACTCAACCGTGGATATTTAGCGGTCGTTGTTGAGGATGAGCGGTCGGTTTACGGCGGGATTCACGGGCTGAAACGCCTTGAATCGTCTTATCCCGCGCTTTCCCCGGCCATGCCCGGGCAATCGCCCACGCGGCTATTGTCGAGCGGGAGCGGGGATCGCGTTGGGATCGATCATGATCGGCCGGTTGGGCTTCGGGCTCGGCGTCGCGGCGACATCGGGCGCCACGCCTGCGTCAGCCAAAGGGTCGCTGGCGACCGGTGCCTGGTTGGTGGCGACGCTCGCCGCCGCTTCGGGCACCACGGAGGCGTCGGTCTGCTTCACTCGCTCGACGATCACGTTGGCGACGCCGACCAGCAGGACCATCGCTCCCAGTCCGCCGAGGCCGAACTGCAGGCGCTGCATCATTTGCGAACGCGTTCCCGCGAGCGGCAGGTGAACGATTTCGCTGTCCTGGGGATCGGTGGCCATCGAGGCCTATGTAGCGGGCGCGGCTTAACGCAGCCAGTCGAAAACCGGCAGGCCCTTCGCCTCGAGCCATTGCGCGTTGTACAACGTCGAGAGGTAGCGGAACCCGGTATCGGCGAGGATCGTTGCGACTCGGGCGTCCTTGCCGAGCTGCCGCCCGAGCGCGACCGCCCCCGCCACGTTGATCCCGCTGGACAGCCCGAGGCACAGCCCTTCCTCCTTGAGCAGCCGCCCGACCCATTCGAGGCCTTCCTCGTCCGAGATGCGGAACTGCGTGTCGATCGGCGCGCCCTCGAGGTTTGCCGTGATGCGCCCCTGGCCGATGCCCTCGGCCACAGAATTGCCTTCCGCCTTGAGCTCGCCGCGGGCGTAGAATTCGTACAGCGCCGCGCCGTGCGGATCGGTCAGCGCGATCTGCACGTTCTCGTCGAATTCCTTGAGTCCGAGCGCGACGCCCGCCAGCGTTCCGCCCGTGCCGACCGCGCAGGTGAAGCCGTCGATCCGCCCCTCCATCTGCTGCCAGATCTCGGGCGCAGTGCCTTCGATGTGCGCGCGGCGGTTTGCCACGTTGTCGAACTGGTTGGCCCAGATGGCGTTGTCGGTCTCCTCGGCAATGCGCCGGCTGGTGTGGACGAAATGGCCGGGATTTGAGAACTTGGTCGGCGGGACGGTCACCAGCTCCGCGCCGAGCGCGCGCAGCGTGTCCATCTTCTCCTTCGACTGGTTGTCCGGCATGACGATGATCGTCTTGTAGCCGCAGGCGTTGGCGACCAG
>DATJHD010000189.1:0-11100 GCA_035494275.1 Croceibacterium sp. | reverse complement strand
GCGAAGTGCGCCTCGCGGCAGGCGCCGGGTTCGTCGTCGCCATCTGCGGCGACATCATGACCATGCCAGGCCTCCCCAAGGTGCCGAGCGCCGAAGCCATCCACCTCGACAAGAACGGCCAGATCGAAGGGCTGTTCTGACCGAGCTGGCCAGAGTCGTGGTACGCCAGCATCCGGGCGAGGAACAGGCGACGGAACAGCACGCCGAGCCCACGCTCGCGTGACCATCGCTCCCGCGATTACGCCATGGTCGTGCTTCGGCCAATTTAAGTCAGGAGTCCTGTCGGGCGGGAGTGGAAAGCCCGTAGCCCTCCTTAACCACATCGAAGGGTAAGCTAATGCAATTACAAACCTTTCTGCCCAGGGGACAGGAATTGAGATGTCTCGGCCGTCCGACAAAGCAGAATCAGGGCATGCCATTCCGAGCCGTGGCCATTCTCGCGCAGCGAGGACCGCGCTGACGGCTTACGATGCGATTCGGTGCAGCGAAGAACGACTGCGGCTTGTGCAAGAAGCGACCGGCTTCGCAGAATTTGAGGCCGGCGCTGAGGGGATTTCCCACTTTTCGGAACGATTCCTCGACCAGGTCGGACTTCCGGCGGGTACGACTTCGTTGTCGCACGATGAGTGGTTGAAGTTAGTGCATCCCGACGATCGCGACGGGTTTCTGCAACATGTTCAGCGTAGCACCGAACAGCGCGGTTGCTGTCAATTCGAATTTCGCATCATTCGGGCCGACACCGGCGAAGTGCGCTGGATTTCGAGCAATACCAAGATCGCCCTCAACGAAGCGGGTGACGCGCTCACCAGCATCGGCGCACACCTCGACATAACCGATCGCAAGCGAGCGGATGAAGCGTTGCGCGAAAGCGAGGCGCGGCTCAGAGCGATTCTCGATGCGATGCCAGATTGCGTCAAGCTGTTCGACGAGCAGTCGCGGCTCACCGACATCAATCCGCGGGGGCTCGAACTGCTCGAGGCGCCGGACCTTGAGACCCTTAATGGCTCGGGGCACGTGCCCGTGATGCCGGGATACCTGGCTGAGTGCGTTGACGTTCACCGGCGCGTACTCGCCGGCGAGACCGTGGTGTGGAATTACGAAATCGTCGGCATGAATGGCGGCCGTCACCATGTCGAAGCACATTCGGTGCCGTTTACGCTCCAAGGCGGGGTCAAGGCGCACATGTGCATTTCACGTGACGTGAGCGAGAGAAAGTTCGCCGAGGATGCGCTGCGTAGGAGCGAGCAGCGCCTGAGGCTGGTGCAGGAAGCCACCGGCCTGGCCGATTTTGAAGCCGAAGCGGATGGCCTGGCGTACGTTTCCGTAAGGTTGGCGGAGCAACTCGGCCTGCCGGCGGGGACTGAGACGATCAGCTTTGAAAAACTGCTTGAGTATGTTCATCCGGAAGATCGTGAGCGTTTCCGGCGCGGGGTCGAATCGAGTCTTGAGAAGAGCGAAACGTTCCAGTCGGAGTTCCGCATCGTCCACGGCATCACCGGCGAGGTGCGATGGATATACAGCCGGACCAAGATGGAACGCGACGACGCCGGCAAGCTGATCCGCAGCATCGGTGCCCATCTCGACATCACCGAGCGCAAGCGGGCGGAAGAAGCGCTGCGCGAAAGCGAGGAGCGCTTCCGTCTCGCCGCCGAAGCCGCTGGACTCGGCGTGTGGGACTATGACGCCGCGCTCGACCAGCGCGAGTGGTCGGGCCGCCTGCGCGAGATCTTCGGCATCGCCCCGACGGCAGACGCGTCGCTCGAGCTGGCCGTGCAGTGCGTCTATCCGGACGACCGACCGGACTTCATGCGCCAGCTGAACGAAATCCGAGCCGGCAACATCGAGCGTTTCGATGCCTCCTATCGTATCCAACGCGCCGATGACGGTCGCGAGCGCTGGATCGCATTCAACGGCTGGCGGGGGCACGAAAGCAATCGTGGCTCTCAGAGGATCATCATCACCGGCCGCGACGTGACCGATGAGAAAACCGCCGAGCAACGTGTCCGCTGGAGCGCGAGCCACGATCCGCTGACGCGCCTCGCCAACCGCGCGCTGTTCCAGGAGAAGCTCGACCAGGCAATCAGCCGAGCCAGGCAGCGCGGCGAAATGGTCGGCGTGCTGATGCTGGACCTCGACCACTTCAAGCAGGTTAACGATTCGCTCGGCCACGACGTGGGCGACGCGCTGCTCAAGATGTTCGCCGAGCGGCTGCGCAGCGTAGTTCGACAGCGGGACACTGTCGCCCGGCTGGGCGGTGACGAGTTCGCGATCGTGGTCCCGCGGCTGCGCGACAAGGGCGCGCTGCTGCGGCTGTCGCGCTCGATCCAGGAGCGGATGCGTGCGCCGTTCGTCCACGGCGGCCGGGTGGTCGATTGCCGCGTCTCTTCGGGCGCGAGCATGTTCCCCGACCACGCCCGCAGCCTGAAGGAAATCCTCAAGTGCGCCGACACCGCGCTTTACGCGGCCAAGGCTGCCGGGCGCGCGACCGTGACCCTCTACGAACCGCATATGCGAGAGGACCTGCGCCGGCGTGTGTCGATGCTCCAGCTTGCCCGCGATGCCATCCATGATGACCGCGTGGTCCCCTATTACCAGCCCAAGCTCGACCTCCAGAACGGCGGAGTGGACGGGTTCGAGGCGCTGCTGCGCTGGCGCAATTCGAAAGGTCGCATCTGCCCTCCTGGCGCGCTCGAGGCAGCGTTCGAAGACCTGGAGGTCGCTGCCGCGATCAGCGACAGGATGATCGACCGGGTGATCGCCGACATGCGCTGCTGGCTCGATCGCGGCGTCGCGTTCCGCCACGTGGCGGTGAACGCGGCAGCCGCGGAGTTCCGCCGCGACAACTTTGCCGAGCGCCTGCTGGAGAGCCTTCGTCGGGCCGACATTCCCACGCGCTGCTTCCAGCTGGAAGTCACCGAGACGGTATTCCTCGGCCGCGGCGCCGAATACGTCCACCGGGCCCTCGCGCTGCTCAATACGCAGGGAGTGAAGATCGCGCTCGACGATTTCGGCACCGGCTACGCCTCGCTGCGGCACTTGAAGCAGTTCCCCGTCGACATCATCAAGATCGATCAGAGCTTCGTGCGCGACATGGAGATCGATCCCGGCGACGAGGCGATCGTCCGCGCGGTGATCAACCTCGGCAAGAGCCTCAACATCCATGTGGTCGCCGAAGGCATCGAATCGCCGGCGCAGGCCGAGCGGCTCCAGCGGCTCGGCTGCGACTTCGGCCAGGGGTTCCTGTTCTCAAAGGCGGTGGCGGCATCGCGCGTCCCAACGCTGGCGGGTCAACTCCGCGAAAGAGCGGTCAAGCCGGTGCAGGCCGAGGATCGCGCGCGCTTACGGATAGTGGCAAGTAGCACCTCATAAAATCGGCCGTGCGGCAGCTCATTGCGGGGCCGGGTTGACGGCTCCTCGGCAACTCCACTCCCCAAGCTCCTTCCAATGGTAGCGGGCCCTACCCCAAAATCGCCCGACAGGCGAACTTGCGTCGATTGACACTCCGCCGAAATCCATGCTCCCTCGAATGATGACCAAGTCCTTGTGACTTAGGGCGGAGATGGGGATGATCGGACAATTGCTGGGGGGCCACAGCTTTCCTGTGGTCGCTGCGAAACTCGCGGCGCTGGGGACTATGTTCGATCGCCGGTACCTTGGATACCTGCACAGGCACTGGATCGAGTTTCCCTCGCGCTTTGTGATGGAGCGCTGGGTCCTGCCGCGGCTCGGGATGGAGCCGATGACCATCCGCAACCTGTGCCAGAAGGGCTGGCCCACGGTGGCGGCGCTGACTTCGTGGCGCAACGGCGAAGACATCGACCGGCTCGAATGGGACACCCGGCACAACTCCGACGGATCGGAACTGTTCGAGCAACACGCCCGCGAATCCAGCCCCTTGCTGCTCAAGAACTACGTGTCGCCGCCAGCAGAAGGGGCCGATTGGTCGTTCGATTTCGTCAAGGAGGTCGCCGGGGAATCGAAAGTGACGATCCGCGTCGGCGATTACGAGTCGGATCTCGGAGACGCCCGGATGGTGCCGATGAAGCTGGGCAAGTTCATCGACACGGTCGTCGGCAGGACGGATTTCCCGCAAGCCGTCCGGCTTCCCGGCGGGCTCAAGCCCTACCTCGGCGACAGCGCGCTGCCCCTTCTCGACAGGCACCTTAAAGTGCCGCGCTTCATCGGCAGGGTCAAAGGTGCGACCCGCTATTGGATGGGAAGCGGCGCCCGGACCGCGATGCATTGCCACCAATCCTACGATTTCTTCGTCCAGCAGCTTGTGGGACGACGCAGGTTCATCCTGCTGTCGCCTCACCAGGCGCTGCTGGCCGGGTTCTGGCCGCGCAACTACAACATCGCGATAACGGCGTATGATCCGTTCGCGGCGGAAGACGCGGCCGACGAGAAGACGCGGCAAGTCCATCCGATCTACGTCGATCTGGAACCCGGCGATGCCTTGCTGCTGCCCGGCTTCTGGTTCCATGCAGTCGAGGTCAGCGAGCCCTCGCTTTCAGCCGTGATGGCGAGCGAGACCATGCCCGCTGCTGTGGGCGGCGGCTCGCGGCAGCCGTGGCGCGAACGGCCCTGGGCGAGGGGCTGGTAAGCTAGGCGGCGTCGGCCGCGTCGAAACGCCCGCGGGCGGCCGAACTCGCCGACAGCTTCTCCCGGAATATCTCGATGAACGCATTGGCCCACTCGGCGGCCGACTGCGTGTAAGCGGCGGCGCGCGAAAGGCCGTTGCAGCTCATCCGGCGGACGAGCTCATCGTCGCGGCCGATCCGCGCGATGATCTCCGCCAGGCCCGCAAGGTCGCTGGGATTGAAGGCAATCCCGAATTCGTCGCGCACGGCATCCTGCGCGAGATAGGCCCTGTCGCTTACCAGTACCGGCAACCCGCTCATCGCCGCTTCGAGGATCGCTAGCCCGAACGGTTCGACGACGCGGCTCGGCGCAATCAATGCCCGCGCCCGCCTCGCCGCCGCGACGACGCCCGCCCGGTCGCGCCAGCCGGCCATCTCCACGCCCGCGAAACGGACGGGAAGATCCTCGGCCAGTTCTCCGGTGCCGACGACCGTAAGCGGAACGTTCGCGGCGTGCGCTGCTTCGGCGGCGATGTCCGCGCCCTTGTCACGGCCCACCCGCCCGACGAACAGCAGGCGCCAATTGGCCTCGGCCCCGACCCGTTCGCGTGTCCACGGTTCGACCGGGTTGGGCACCACGCGCAGGTCCGCGGCCGGAAATCCCGCCTCGACGAACCGGTCCCTCATCCGCGGATGGAGGAACGTGAACGTCGCCCGGTTGCCGGCGAAACGGGCCAGACGTTCAAGGTGCACGTGGCGGGCGGTGCGCCAGTACTTGTGCATCGCGCTGCGACGGTCGCACTGGCTCGCCAGGCAAGCGGCGGAAAGCGGGCGAAGCCGGCACGGCTCCGAGCGGTTGAAATTGACGAAGCCGCCGTTGGGGCAGGAATTGAAGAAGTCGTGGCAGGTGACGATGGTGCGGCGCTCGACCGGGCGGAGCGCCTCGAACACCGCCGGCGAAAGTATCTGCGACCAGTTGTGCAGGTGATAGACCGTGCGCGGCGTGTCGTTGCGGCCGATCCAGGCGAAGAGCGCATCGCGCGCCGCGCGATTGTGCAGGCCCTGCAGTATCGCGGTGGCGGCCGAGGTCTTGAGCAGCCCTTTCGCCCCCAGCGAGATCACCTCGATACCGTCGAGGTCGCCTGGTACGGCATCGCCGGTCCCGCCCGCCAAGAGCGTCACGGGAAGGCCTTCGTCGCGATAGGCGCGCGCCGCCGCCAGCGCGAGCATCCCGGCGCCCCCTTCGGGCGTCGCGTAGTCGTGGATCACGACCACGTGGTCGATCGCAGCGGGACGGATTTTCCCGCTGAAGGTCATTGGGCGGTTCGTTCGCGAGAGGTGCCCTTGCCGCGCCCCCCGATGCGCCGCCTCGTATCGAAGACGATGAGGTCGCCGCGAACGTCGAGATGATGACAGCCGATCAGGCCCGGGCCGAAATTCGGCTCGATGCGCCGCAGCACCCCTTCGCAGTACCGGTCCATCGACACCTCCTCGATCCGCATGAGGTTGAGGCCGTAGCCGTAAGTGCCGTGGGAATTCTCCTGCGCCGGACGAAGGAGCGCGCCTTCGTGGCGAATGACCCTCCCGGCGTTGCGCGCATAGCGCGCGTCGAACTGCACGGGATTGAGCGGATGCGGCGTGATCTTGCCAAGGTCGGGACCGTCCACCTGGAACAAGTGAAGTTCGGAGTTGGTGTCACCGAACGGGTCGGAGGAGATATTGGTGAACAGCCACCAGCTCCCGTCGATCTCGATCAGGCTCGAATCGGCTGCGGTAACTCCTTCCATGGCCGTCGAATGGAGGTCCCACTGGTCGGGGAAACAGGTGCAGCGCCAGACCTCGATGCGCTTCTTCGCACAGCTTTCGGGCATCATGAAGAGCTCGCCGGCGTGCTCGAACAGGAACGGGAACGACAGGTGATAGTCGGTGCAAATCGCGGTGCGGATGTCGGTCAGGCGTCCGCGGTCAAACTGGCCGACGCTGATGTGCCCCTTGGCGGTGCGGTAGTCGTAGGTCTCGAAGAAGCAGTAGTCCTCCCCGTCCCGCTGCCACAGGAAAGGGTCTGCCTGGTACACGTTGTCGACGGGCGTCGTCGCCCGGGCCACCCCCGGGTCGAAGTCGGGGAAATCGCCCGCGAGACTGCTGATCTCGTACATGCCCGGGCGAAAGCCCATGCGGGCGAGAAACTTCTCTGCGAGCCGGCGAAGGCTCTCGCGCGAGGCGCGCAGCGCATAAGCGGCGAACTCACGCAGCCCCGGTGCGGCAAAGGGCTCGAAAAGCCGGGGCCCGACGTCGGGGGCCGATCCCGTCAGGGCCAGGCGGCGCAATTCGCGCAAGATCAGGGCGACGGATTTCTCTTTCAGGAACAACTCGTTGCGCGCGGCAAGATACTTCGGATTGACCGCCCCGCAGGCGATTGTCAGCACCGCGCCGCTCTCGGTCGTGCGGAACAAAGTCAGCGGATTGATCGAATCGCGGCGCAGCAGGCTGCGAAGGCCCGCAAGGCCCGGCTCCTCGCTCACGCAATCGGGAAACCAGACGCCGTGACGCGCGGTTTCGGGATCGATATCGCGTCCGCCCAACCCGGTAAGATCGAGTATCACGTCGGGCCCTAGTGCCGCCAGGCCTGTCGAACCCTCAAGCTCCACCCAGCCGTGCCGCGATCGGTCCATCGGCACGGGGGCCGCCCGCGCGACCAGCATGGCCTCGACGTTCAGCCATGCCCGGACCGGAAACGGGACCGAAGTTGTCCTGCCGGTCGCTGTGCGAAGCAGGGCGCAGCATTCCAGCCCGTCGGTTTCGGCGATGCCCTCGAGAATGCGGGCTACCCACCTTGGCACGCTGGAGGCTTGCGCAACGCGAACCGCGATCCTTATCGGCGGCCGCTTCATGCGACGCTCTGCGCCCAGTCGAGCGTTACACCGAGGTTTCGCGCGAGCGTTTCGGTTCGTGCGAGCGTGTGCTCCTCGACGAAGACGCCTTCGGCGAGGCTGAGGTCATATTCGGCCCAGCGGGTGTCGCCGGGCATGCGGACCGCGCCCGGCTCCCCGGAATCGAGCAGGCCGAGGCACAACGTCTCGACCCGTTCCTGCCACGTCTCGAGCGGCATCCAGCGGCCGATGTCGAGCGCCAGGAAGAAATGACCGTTGTTTCCGCCAGCGCTCACGCGCTTGTACATCGAGCCGACCTCTTCGGTGATCGCTGCCCCGGTGAGCACGGAGGACAGCAACTCGACGAGGACCGCCAGGCCGAAGCCCTTGGCCCCGGCTGCGGGAAGCAGCGTGCCTCGTTCGACGCCGGCAGGGTCGGTGATCGGGCGGCCCCTGGCATCGATCGCGACCCCTTCGGCGAGCCTTTCGCCCTTGTCCATGGCTTCCCGCACGCTCGAGCCGGCCAGCGCCGCCGTGGACATGTCGACGATGATCGCCCGCGCGCCCGAACGGGGGGCGGCGAAGGCGAGCGGATTGGTCCCGAGCGCCGGCCGCAGCCCCCCGGAAGCCGCCACTTTGGGGAACGAATTGCTGAGCGCGACGCCGATCATCCCGCGCTCGGCCGCCCGGTTCGCGAAGTAGCCGCCCGCTCCGTAGAAGTTGCTGTTGTGAACGCCGACGATTCCGACACCGTGCTCGGCGGCGACGTCGCAGGCTCGGTCGATGGCGAGCCTGCCGGCGTGATGTCCGAAGCCGTTGCCGGCGTCGAGGCGGGCGGCGCCGGGGCCGATCCGGCTGAAGCGAGGCCGGCACGGCGCCGCGATCCCACCCTTCGCCACCCGTTCCAGCAGGACCGGCAGGCGCTCGATGCCGTGGTTCCTGCGACCAGCCATATCGCACCACACGAGGTTGTCGCGCACGCTTTCCGCCTGCGCCGGATCGACCCCGCCCGCGGACAGGAGGCGTGCGACGGTCTCGCGAAAGGAGGGAAGGTCAATCCGCACTCGGCAGCGCCGCCTGGCGGACGCGGAGCGGACGGGAGAACAGCTTGACGATCGTCGCCCACGCCTCCGTCAGGCCGGGCCACGGATCATCGAAGCTGAAGAAGGGAAAGACGATCTTCTGGGCGAAGATGCTCCTGAACCACCCCATGAGGCTGAGCTCGCCCCTGTGGGCCAGCTGGCGATAGGCCATGAAGTCGCGCAACGGGTCCCATAGCCGCAAGTTCTGGGCATATTGGCCGAGCGGGGGCACCGGCTGGCCGGTCAGGTGGCAGTAGATCATCAGGTCGATCCGCGCCCCGCCGCGCGTCAGCAAGGGATGCCCGGCGGTCAGCCTGCCGTTGACCTCGATGATCTTGAGCTTGCCGTCGCGCACGTCGCGCTTGAACTCGACGTTGCCGATGCCCTCCCAGCCGATTGCCTCGAACAGGTGGCGTCCCAATGCAGCGGTTTCCGGGAGCCATCGAGACTGGTGGAAGCAGGCGCCGCCGCGATTGACCGGCCAGCGACGGATGACGCTTTTCGTGTAGTCGTAGAGCATCCGTCCTTGCGGCGTGCGATAGGTGTAATAGCTGGACAGCAGGTCGTCCGGGCCGGGGATCATTTCCACGACCATCACCGGGTGTCCGCGCGAGAGGCACAGCGAGACCTTCTCGGCGACCTCATCGACGCTATCGTTGATGATGAACAGCTTGCGACCGAAGGCTTCCATGAACGCGTACGAATGCAACGGCTTGACCATCACGGGCAGGAGCAGCTCGTCCTTTATCGCCTCGACGTCTTCGGCGCGTTCGATGCGCCAGAAATTAGGTGTCGGCACGCCCGCCTGGCGCGCCAGTTCGAGCGTCTGCAGCTTGTCGAGCATGGCCCGCCGCAACTCGGGGACGAACTCCTCGACGACGTAGCGCTGGCGGAGGGCCTGGTGGTGGGCTTCGATGAATTCGAGCGATTCGTCACAACCCGGCATGAGCAGGCTGCCGGCCAGTCGCTCGTCAGGCTCGTCGATCAGGATCTGCCGCCAGTATGCCTGCGATTTGACCCCGTGGGGGACGGGCCTCGCAAGCGAGCAATAGCGAGACTTCATCGCCCGGCAGGTCGAACCACTCGCATAGACCGGGATTCCGGCCGAGCCGAGGCTGCGGGCAGCGGCAAGCGTGCTGGCGCCGCCGCCGAGCAGGAGCACCGGCCGGGAGGTGTCGAGCGTCATAACGCGAATACCCCGCGCTTGCGGGTGAACATGCGATCGAGCAGGATTTGCGCCACCTCGGCCCGCCTGTCCGGCTCGGCGACCAGATAATGATGATGGATGCCGGGCGCGATGTTGATCTCGGTGAACACGGTGCCGCCCTCTTCCGGCGGCCGCGAGATGTCTTCGGCCATCACGTCGAAGCCGGCAAAGCCGAGGCCGAAGTCGTGGGCGATCCTGCGGCAGGTTTCGAGGATCTCGGGATGAACCTCTTCGCGCACGACGTGGTTTTCGCGGGCCGCGTTCTCGTTGACCGCCAGCTTCACCTGCACCTGCTCGCCGGTGCGCGGAACGGAACCGGGACCAAGTCCGCATCTTGCGAGCGTGTTTGAGCATTCCCGGTCGACGATCAGCGGGCTCAACGCGGTGATCACCTCGCCCTCGCGGCGACGATCGTTCTCCCGCTGCGCCAGCTGCCGGATCGAGGAATGCCCGTCGCCGGTGAGGACCGGCGGGTCGCGGCGCACCGCGTCGATGAAATCGCCATCCAAGAACAGCAGGCGGTAGGACGAACCGGCGAGCTGTTCCTCGGCGAGCAGCCGGGCATGAAAGGCCGCGGCGTGCAGCGCCGCATTGCGCAAGGCGTCGTGCGTCGAGACATGGGTCGTCACGCCGTGCCCGCATCCGGTGCCGTCCGCGGGCTTGATGACCACCGGCCCGGGCTGACGCGCCATGAAGCCCTCGGCGAGGTGAATGGTATCGAGATCGAAGGCGATGCTGCGCGGCGTCCTCAGGCCCTTGGCCGCGAGCCATTGATAGGTGATCGCCTTGTCTAGCAGCAGCCGCGCGGTGATCGCGCTGTCGAGCATGACGTCGGACTGGTCGACGAAAGTCGCGAGCGAGCCGCGCCTGATCTGCAGCAGGCCGTTGGCGAGGCGCGTCACGTCGGCGCCGGCCGACGAGGCGGCCTCGCGCCAGAGCGTATCGTAAAATCGCCCGCGCAGCGCCCGGAAGCGGCGCCGTTCGAGGATTCCCCTGACGTCTGTGAGCCGGCGCCGGGTCCGGAGCCACAACCGCCCCGCCTTGCCGCTCGACGTCACCCCGTCGGTTCCAGCCGCGCGGGCGGGCTCGCTCAGTTGCAGATGATGCACCCGTTCTCCCGCAATTGCTCATCGACCCACGCGTTGGAGAAGTCGCCGCGCTTGACGCTGGCCACGTAGGCTTCCTGCTTGTCGCGGCTGTTGCGCAGACGCTGCAGAATCTCGGCGGCGTGATCGCGGGGGATGACGGCGATGCCGGTCGAGTCAGCCTTGATGACGTCGCCGGGATTGACGACAATCCCGCCGCAGCTGATCGGCGTGTTGATCTCGCCCGGGCCGCGGTGGAGCGGACCGAAGGGGGTC
>DATJHD010000188.1:0-5098 GCA_035494275.1 Croceibacterium sp. | reverse complement strand
TCGGGACATCGCCTGCCTTTAATCGGTGGACGATTCAGCCGCCAGTCAGCCTAACCTGTTGATGCTCGCAGGCGAATTGGGCAGATTGGCCCGGACTAGGAGGCGTCGCGCGAGCGCCTTTCCCCCGCGCGATCGACAGGGCAACAAGATGATGAATTACGTGCGCATTCTTTCGCTTCCGGCGCTGGCGGCACTCGCTCTCGCGAGCCCCGTGTTCGCCCAGGCGGCGAAGGACACCGACGCGCAGTTCGACAAGGTGCTGCCGCAAAAGGTGCTCGAGACCGATGCCGTTCCGGTAACGGCGAATCCGGCGGCCGCTCCGTTGGCGGCTCCCGCGCCGCAGTATCCGGTGGTCCAGCAATGGGGCGTGGCCGACGCGAGGAACCTGTTGGCCGCGATCAGGGCGATCGGCGCCGAGGGCCTCGATCCCGGCGACTATAACCCCGACGCCCTGCAACAGGCGATCGCTTTCGGCGCCGGTCCCGAGCTCGACCAGCTGGCGAGCCAGAGCTTCTCCTGGCTGGTCGAGGACCTGCGCGACGGGCGCACGCCGATGGACGCGCGCAAGCAGTGGTTCGTGGTCGATCCCGATGCCGATCTGATGCCGACCGGCCAGCTGATGTCGCAGGCGCTCGCCAGGCACGACATTGCGGGCGTGCTCGCCGGGCTCGATCCGACGAATCCCGATTACGCCGCGCTAAAGGCGGAGCTCGCGACAACCCCCAAGAGCGACACCCGGCGCCGCGACCTTATCCGCATCAACCTCGACCGCTGGCGCTGGCTCGCCCGCGACCTCGGCGGACAGTACCTGCTCACGAACGTGCCGGAGTTCGAGTTGCGGCTCACGGTCAATGACCACATCATCCGGACTTACAGGACGATTGTCGGCAAACCCGGCAGGACCGCCACCCCGCAGCTTGCCGAAACGGTCGAGGGCGTGATCTTCAATCCCACGTGGTCGGTGCCGCAGTCGATCGTCGTCGGTGAAGGCCTCGGCGAAAAGGTGCTCAACAACCGGGCCTGGGCCCAGAAGGCCGGATACAAGGCGACGAAGGGATCGGACGGGACCATCTGGGTGGTGCAGCAACCGGGGCCGACAAACTCGCTCGGCGTGCTCAAGCTCGACATGCCCAACCCGCACGCGATCTTCCTGCACGATACGCCGAACCACAACCTGTTCAATCTCGAAAATCGCGCGCTCAGCCACGGCTGTGTGCGGACCGAGCGGGCGCTCGAACTGGGCATGACGATTGCCATTCTCGGCCAGGGCGCGAGCAAGGACGAGGCGGTGGCGATCTCGACCTCGGGCCAGTACAAGCGCGTGCCGGTCGTGAAGACGATGCCGATCTACATCACCTATTTCACGATGGGACGCGACATCGACGGCAACCTGCGGACGTTCAACGATCTTTACGGGCGGGACGCGCCGGTCCTCGCCGCGCTCCATGCCGCTCGCGTGCCCAATCGCACGCGCACGAGCAACGAGAAGATCGTGCCGATCGTGGATGACCTGCAGAACAGCTGAGGTTCAGGCGAGCGCGAGCCTGTCCGCGTAGATGAGGCGCCCGCCCGAAAGCTGGGTAAGGGCGAACATGAAGTCGTCCGGCGCCATCGCGAAACAGCCGTTCGAGCGGCCGAGAACGCCATGCTCGGCGAGAAACGCGGGCGTGGCGTACGGGGCGGAGTGCATCACGATCGCGCGGTCGAGCGCGTTCGAATTGTCGGGATCGAGCCCTTCGAGGCGGATCGAAGTGCCGTATTTGCCCTGGTACCACTCGTAAGTGAGGTAGGCGCCTCGGCTGGTGGCGAACGAACCCGGCTCGTTCGAGAACCAGTGGAGCCAGCCGTCGTGCTCCGGGTCCGAGCCGGAGCCGTGGGTCACGAGGTAGGATGTGACGGTGCCCGCCTCGAGATTGGCGAAATGAAAGCGCGGCCGCGACGAGCGCTCGCTGAAATCGGCGATCGCGGCCATGTCGCGGCGCCACAGCACCGAGCTCGCACGCCCGACTTCCCGCCGCGCGATGTCGAGAATGCGGACCGACCTGGCATCGACACCGAGCGGCTGGGCGGGCAATCGCGCCGGCAGGGCGAGCGCACCCGTCGCGGCAGCTGCCGACGCGATGAACGAACGCCTGTCCATGCCCCGAACCATGGTCGCGTGCTTAGCACGTGTTCCTTACCGAGGGTAAACGAGCACCGATGATGCGTCGATGAAACGTGGCGTGTGGTCGGCGAAGCGAGGGCTCAATAGGCCAGATCGTCGATCGCGGCGGCGCTTGCCCTCATGTATTCGTCGCCGGCAAAGCGATGGCGGGGCGGGAAGTGGACCAGCGCGGGGTCGTCGCTGACGGCTTCGCCGCGCCATGCGGCATAGACCTCGCGCGGCAGGATGAAGGGGTGAATCTCCTCGGCGAGGACGCGGTCCATCGCTTCGTCCGCCGCCATTGCCTTTTCGCCGGAGCGGTCGGCGAGCATGGGCGCAAGGTTCGTGCGGCCCGGCCCTCCCGCGGCGAAACCGGCAATGCCGCCACAGTCGCGGCCGACGAAGCTGCGGTTGCTGGCAATCGCGCCGGCGACTTCGTAGACCGGGCCAAGCGTCACCGTGTGGGGATCGAGGGCGATCCAGTAATCGCCGCCGCGTCGATCGAGGATCGTCAGCAGCAGCGCCCAGGCCGGCTCGGGGGGGAAAGGCCCGCGCCGGACGGCCTGATGGTGAATGATCTCCGGGTCGCCACAGTGATGGGCGAGAATGGCGCGATCCTCACCGGTGAGCGTGCCGTCGTCGACCACGGCCATCCGTCCCCTGCCGAGGTGCCGGTGAAGCGACTTGATGGCGACGAGGTGCTCAAGCACGTCGGCCGCGCCGAGAAGGGAAATGATCGTCGGGCCACCCTGTGCCTGCTCGAGGGGTGCCGTCTGCAGAACAGCCTCGATCGCCTCTGCATGGCGCGCCCGCTCGGGGGTGGAGCGCCAGCGCCGAGGGAGGATTCCGCTGATGGTCATCGCCCGGCAAAGCTACTGGCGAGAGGTTAAGCGAATCTTCGCTCGTGCCTCAATCGGACAGCGTCAGCGTGTCGTTGGCGATCTGGACGTTGGGAACGTGGCGAAGGAACGACTGGCCCAGCAAGGAGACCGGCAGGCCATCGGGCACGATGATCGCCTCGACGTCGTGCGCCTCGAAATCGCCGACCGACATGTCGTGGATGGTCGCCGAAACGCCCATGACCGGCCCGCCGGCCCCTTGCGCCACCGGCCTCAGGGCATCCTGGTCCCACTCCAGCCCGATGTTGCGGGCATCCTGCGCCGTGAGCGCGACGACGCTCGCGCCGGTGTCGACGAGCATTTCGTAGTCGCCGGACTCGATCTCGGCGGTCGCATAGAAATGCCCGTCACCCTCGCGGCGCAACACCATGGCGCCGCCCGACCATGCCGGCTCGTCGCTCGAGCCGGCGGTGGCAACGGCGCTCGCCTGCGCCGGCGCCGACTTGTCCGCGCTGTCCTCGCGGGGTGCGACGACGGCCACGCCGACGGCGATCGCCAGGACCGTGATGACGAAGCCTTTCATCCCGCGAAAAAAGCTACATGGCCACGCTTAAGGCAGGGTAAAGCCTACTCGGCCGCCTCGGCCACACCGGCGCCAGCCTCGATCTCCGCGGCCTTCGCCTCGACCAGGGCAACGATATGATCGAGCATGTCGGCGTCCTGCACGTGGTGATCGGTCACACCGGAAAGATAGACCATGTGCTTGCCGGCGCCGCCGCCGGTGATGCCGATGTCGGTCTCGCGCGCCTCGCCCGGGCCGTTGACGACGCAGCCGAGGACCGAAAGCGAGAGCGGTGTCTTGATGTGCTGCAGCCGCTCCTCGAGCGCCTGGACGGTGCGGATCACGTCGAAGCCCTGGCGCGCGCAACTGGGGCACGAGACCACGCGCACGCCGCGGGTTCGCAGGCCGAGCGCCTTCAATATCTCGAACCCGACGCGCACTTCTTCCTCGGGCTCGGCCGAGAGCGAGACGCGGATCGTGTCGCCGATGCCGGCCCACAAGAGGTTGCCCATGCCGATCGCGCTCTTGACCGTGCCGCCGATCAGCCCGCCCGCCTCGGTGATGCCGAGGTGCAGCGGGCAGTCGACCGTCTCGGCGAGCTGCATGTAGGCGGCGACCGCGAGGAACACGTCCGACGCCTTCACCGCCACCTTGAACGCGTGGAAATCGCGGTCCTCGAGCAGCTTGATGTGATCGAGCGCGCTTTCGACGAGCGCTTCCGGGCACGGTTCGCCGTATTTCTCGAGCAGGTCCTTCTCGAGGCTGCCGGCGTTGACGCCGATGCGGATCGCGCAGCCGTTGGCCTTGGCGGCGTTGACCACTTCGTTGACCCGCTCGGCCGAGCCGATGTTGCCCGGGTTGATGCGCAGGCAGGCCACCCCGGCGTCGGCGGCCTCGAGCGCGCGCTTGTAGTGGAAGTGGATGTCGGCGACGATCGGAATGCGCGCCGCGCGGACGATTGCGGGCAGCGCCTCGGTGCTGTCCATGTCCGGGCACGAGACGCGGATGATGTCCGCGCCCGCATCCTCGCAGCGGCGGATCTGGTCGATCGTCGCCCGAGCATCCGACGTCGGCGTGTTGGTCATCGTCTGCACCGTGATCGGCGCGTCGCCGCCGACCGGCACGTTGCCGACCATGATCTGCCGGCTGGGGCGCCGGATGATATCGCGCCAGGGGCGAACCGAGGACATGGGCGCGCCTATAGGCCTGCCATGATTAAGGGGCAATGACGGCTCAGCTCTGCCTCGCGGTCCTCTTCACGCCTTCGAGGTCGAAGGCCCAGGAAAGCGCGGAATCGCACCAGATCTGCCGCACCGGCTCGCCGAGCTCATGGCGTTCGGCAATGACGCCGATGCGCAGCGAAAGGTTGCCGCCGTCCGGGTCGGCGGCATAGAGGTGCGATCCGCACGTGCCGCAAAAACCCTGCGCGCGCTGTCGCCCGCTGTCGGCCGTCTTGAGGTACTCGCTGGGCGTTCCCTGCAACTCGAAGGTCGCCGGATCGGGCCGGATCATCGCGCGATAGGGGCCGCCGGCGAACGCCTGGCAATCGCTGCA
>DATJHD010000187.1:0-6042 GCA_035494275.1 Croceibacterium sp. | reverse complement strand
TGGTCGTGGACCGGCCGGGTCATCCGCCGCAAGTCGGGCACCCCGGCGCGGGCCTGGTTCGAATGGCAGATCGAGCAGTTGGCGGTGAACAGCATTTGCCCTTGCGCGATCGTCGCCGGGGTCACGCCGGGAAGCTGCGGCGGCGGCGCGGGCGCCGGCTCGAGCGGCGGCAGGCGCGGCGGCACCGTCACCGGCCCTCCGCCGAGCTTGAACACCATGAGGCGGTTGGCATTGCCACGCTGGTAGGCGGCCGAATAGGCGGGCGTGAAGCCCCACCCGCCGCCGCCCCAGCCGGCCTGGACCGCCACGTACTGCACGCCGTTCACGCGGTAGGTCATCGGCGCGGCCATGATCGAGCTGCCGGTGTCGACGTGCCATAGCGCCTCGCCGGTGTCGGCGTCGCGGGCGAACAGCTGGCCGGTGACGGTACCGTGGAACACGAGGCCCGAGGCGGTGGCGAGGGTGCCGAAGCGATCCTGCCAGCCCGCGGCGGTGACCGACCACTTGGTCCTGCCGGTCAGCGGGTCGAGCGCCCTGAGTTCGCTCGAGAACGGCTTGTCCTTGACCCATTGCCACTGCGGCGTCTTCTCCATCGCCTCGCGAACGGGCGGCGGCAGGCCCGGCGCGGCCGCCTGCAGGTCGGGCGAGAAGACCACCGCTGCGCCGGCGTTGAGGAACTTGGGATCGCGCTTGGGGGGGCCCGGCGGGCCGGCGAGGAACATGAGGTTGCCCATGTCGAGCACGTGGGCGAAGTAAGTGTTGCGCTCGGGATCGTAGGCGGCGGGATACCAGTTGCGCGCGCCGGGCGTCGCCGGGAAGACGATCTTGGGGCCCGTCGTGTAGTCGCTGCCCTCGGGCGTCAGGTGCGGCAACCCGGTCTTGAGGTCCCACTTGTCTGCCCAGCTCGTGCGCACGATCGGATTGGCGGCGAGCGGCTTGCCGGTCGCGCGGTCGATCACGAAGAAGAACCCGTTCTTGGGCGTATGCAGCAGCACCGGGCGCCTCGTGCCGCCGATGGCGAGGTCGGCCAGCACGATCGGCTGCACCGCGTCGAAGTCCGCCTGGTCGCGCGGTGTTTCCTGGAAGTACCACTTGAGCTTGCCGCTCTTGCGGTCGAGCGCGACGAGGCACTCGAGGTAGAGATTGTCGCCGCCGCCCGGCGAGCGCGCCGACTGCGGATAAGGCGTACCGTTGCCGACACCGACGATGACCTGGTCGAACTCGGGATCGTAAACGATCGCGTCCCACGCCGTGCCGCCGCCGCCGATGTCCCATTGCGAGTTCGGCGCCCAGGTCTTGACCGCCGCTTCCAGGGCCGCGCTTTCCTGCGGTCCCGCCTTGGGATCGTGCGGCACGGTCCAGAAGCGCCAGGCCTGCTTGCCGCTGCCGGTGTCGTAGGCGGTGACGTAACCGCGGGTGTCGTCCTCCGCGCCGGCGTTGCCGATGATCACGAGGTTGCCGGCGACCGTCGGCGCGCCGGTGCTGGTGTAGGCACGGGTGTGGTCGGCGACGGTGTCGACCTTCCATTTGACGGCGCCGATCTTCGCGTCGAGCGCGTAGAGCATGCCGTCGAGCGCGGCGACGTAGACCTTGCCGTCGTGCACCTGCACCCCGCGGTTGGCTTCGTCGCAGCAGGCGTAGCGGTTGACCTGGCCGTCGACCGGCGGCTCGAACTTCCACAGTTCCTTTCCCGTCGCCGCGTCGAGCGCATAGACGCGGCCGAGGTTGCCGCTCGTGTACATGACGCCGTCGATCACCACCGGTGTCGCTTCCTGCACCCGCTCGGTGCCGAGGTCGTAGGACCAGGCGAGGCCGAGCTCGGCGACGTTACCAGGGCTGATGTCGGTCAGCCGCGAGTAGTGGCTGCCGGCCCAGTCCCCGCCCGGGTTCGGCCAGTTGTCGCCCGCGCCGTAAGTGCTCGTGTCGATCTGCGGGTTGCCGGACTTGACAAAGTGGCACGAGGCGAGCGCGAGGGCCGCCAGAAGGACCAGCCTTTTCATCAGGGCCACAGGTGCTGGTACTGCTCGAGAACCGAGCGCAGCGAACGCGGCGGCCGGCCGGTGATGCGCTCGACGTCGTCGGACGCGACGTCCATGAACCCCTCGCGGATCGACTGGCCGAAGGTGACCATGCCCTCGCTCGCCCACGGGATCGGACCGTCGGGCACGACGTCGGACGCCTTGCGCGGCACGCCGAGCGAATCGAAGTAGGCGAACATGCCCTCGTCGTCGACGCGCTCGACGGCGATCGGCTTGCCGGCCATCTGCGAGACGAGCGCCATGGCGGCGGGCAGCGTCCACAACTCCGGCCCGGTCACGTCATAGGCCTTGTCGGCGTGTCCCTCCTGCGTCAGCACGCCGACCGCCGTCGCCACGCAATCGTTCCGGCTGACGACCGGCACGCGGCCGTCGCCGGCGTTCTCCGGCTTGTGGCCCGACTGCAGCGCAGGGATCGCCATCGCCGTCGCCACCGCGTCCGAATAGAGGCTGTCGCGCAGGAACGTCCAGGCGAGGCCGGACAGCTCGATCATCCGCTCGGTCGCGAGGTGGTCGAAGCCTTCGACCGACGGATTGCCGGGAGTGCGAACGCCCAGGAGCGAGGTGTAGACGACGTGCCTCACGCCTTGCGCCTTCGCCGCCTCGACCGCGGCGGTGTGCTGCGCGACGCGGCTGCCGACGCGCACGGTCGAGATCAGCAGCATGCGCTCGCCGCCTTCCATCGCGGCGGCAAGCGTCGAGGGATCGTCGAAATCGGCGCGGCGGACGTGCGCGCCGCTCTCGGCGAGGTCGGCGAGGTTTTCGGGCGTGCGCGACAGGAACACGAGGTCCTCGGCCGGCACCTGTTCCAGCAGCATTGTCGCGGCCGCATGGCCGAACTGCCCGGACGCGCCGGTCACGATGATCTTGCCCAAGGGAAATCCTCTCCTTCTTGGCGGCAATCATAACGGGTGTTACGGTTGAGGCAACAAACGAGAGGGGATTTGCGTGACAGCCTTATCGATCGAAGACCGCCTCGCCTTGCAGGACCTGATCGCCGCCTATTCGTGGGCGCTCGACACCGGCGATGCCGACGGTCTCGTCGCCTGCTTCACCGAGGCTTGCGAGATGCGCGAGGAGGTGTTCGAGGACCCCGACGTGTGGCAGGGCCACGAGGGCATCCGCGGCCTGATGAAGCACTATGCCAACGCCCCCGGCTTCCCCGGCCGCCAGCACCACGTGACGCAGGTCCAGTACCGTCCGCAGGCCGACGGCAGCGTCAGGATGCGCGGCTTTGCCTTCGTCACCGAATGCGAGGGCGAGCCGCCTTACGTGCTGCGCTTCACCGGCTATTACGACGATCACGCGGAGAAGGGCAGTGACGGCCAGTGGCGCTTCCGGCGCCGGACGGTGCGGCTGTGGGACGGGGAGATGTTGCAGAACTTTCCCGGACGTGGTCAGTGGGTGCCGAGGAAGCGGCCCGACAGCCTGGTCATCAGGCGCTAAGCGCCGAACGAAGGGGGAGCAGACATGAGACCGACATCTTTCCTGGCGCTTGGGGGAGCCGTGGCGGCGCTTGCTCTGACAACGCCCGCCTCCGCCAAGGACTGCGCCAGCCTCGCCAACCTCAAGCTCGACGGCAAGGTCACCGCGGCCAGTCTCGTCCCCGCGGGCGGGTTCGAGCAGCCCGGCGGTCCACCACCGGCGCCCGGGGTGCCCGTCACGGACTACAAGCAAATGCCGGCCTTCTGCCGCGTTCAGGCAACGCTTGCTCCGACCAGGGACTCCGACATCAAGGTCGAGGTCTGGCTTCCGGCCACGGGCTGGAACGGCAAGTTCGTCGCCGTCGGCAACGGCATCTGGGCCGGGCAGCTCAGCTATTCGGCGATGGTCGATCCGCTGAAGCGCGGCTACGCGGTGGCGACCACCGACACCGGGCACACCGGCAGCGGGCTCGACGCCAAGTGGGCGGTCGGTCATCCGCAAAAGCTCATCGATTTCGGCTACCGCGCGGTCCACGAGATGGTCGTCGCCGGCAAGCAGGCGATCAACGTCTTCTATGGTGCAAAGCCCAGGCTGTCCTACTGGAATTCCTGCTCGACTGGCGGGCGGCAGGGGCTGATGGAAGCGCGCCGCTATCCGGCCGACTTCGACGCGATCAGCGCGATGGCGCCGGCCAACCCGATGACCGGGCTGATGGTCCAGTCGATGTGGGCCGGCTGGCAGCCGAAGCATGCGCCGGGCGCCGACCTGACGCCGCAGACGCTGAGGATGGTACATGCCGCGGCGGTCAAGCAGTGCGACAGGCTCGACGGACTCGAGGACGGGCTGATCGAGGATCCGCTGCGCTGCGATTTCAAGCCGGCCGAGCTCGCCTGCCATCCGGGCGAGACCGCCTCGTGCCTCAACCCCGCGCAAGTCGAGGCGCTCGATGCGATCTACGGCGGCGTGCGCGGGGCCGACGGCCGGCAGGTCATGCCCGGCTGGCCGGTCGGCAGCGAGCTGCAGCTCGCGGTGCTGCTCGGCGGCAACGAGCCGTTCCCGGTCGCGACGAGCTATTTCCGCGAACTCGTCTATGCCGGCCAGCCGGGCTGGAACTGGAAGGTCACCGACTATGCGAAGGAGCTCGCCGATGCGCGCGCCTACGGCGGCGACATGCTCGACGTAGCGCCGGCCAGCCTCGCCCCGTTCTTTGCCCGCGGCGGCAAGCTGCTCTTAAGCCACGGGTGGACCGACGGCCTGATCCCGACGACCAATACCATCGCCTTCTATACCGGCCTGATGGGTGTCATCCCTGCCGCGGAGCGCGAGCGGCAGCTGCGGCTGTTCCTCGTCCCCGGCATGAACCACTGCGGCGGTGGCGAGGGCGCGTCGGAGTTCGACACCATCGGCACGATCGACGCCTGGGCGACCACCGGCAAGGCGCCCGAGCGGATCGTCGCCACGCGGCCCGCCAGCGCCGGCCCCGCCTCGCCGATGCAGACGCCGCTCAGCCGTCCGCTGTGCCCCTATCCGCAGATCGCCAAATACGACGGCGCGGGCGACGTGAACTCCGAGGCGAGCTTCACGTGCGGCATGGCCGCCTCGCCGGGCGGCGAGCGAGGGTAGGCGTCAGGTGCGCGGCGCCAGCGCCCACGGCCGCGCCGATCGCGTGTGCAGCAACCGGGCGATCGCCGGCGGCACGGCCGCCGGTACGTAGCCCGCCTCGCGCCCGACGTCCTCGATCAGCACGGCATCCGCCGAGCGGCTGACCCCGACGACGAGGGCGGGCTTGCGGTCGAACACCGCGCGCGCGAAGCGGATGCGGTCGCCGTCGATGCACAGGGCCTCGGCGCCGCGCACCTTGGCCGAGACGGCGAAGCTGCGCGCGCCCTGGTAGGAGGGATCGTAAAGCACGATCGTGCCGCTCGCGCCTCGCGTGGTAGCTTTCGCGATGGCCGCTGCCGCCGGCAGCGCCAGCGCGCCCGCCAGCGCACCCCGTCTGGTAGGTCGGATCATGGTTTGCCTCCGTGCGGTCCCGCCGCGAGGTAGTCGGCGATCAGCTTGAGGTCCGCGTCGCTGACCTCGCCGCGGGTGATCGGCGGCATGTTGCCGATGCCGCGGCGGGCGGCCATGATCACGTATTGCGCGTTCAAGTTATCGCGCTGCTCGAGCAGTGCCGGCTCAACCCGCCGGCCGAGCAGGCCGGTGCCCATGCCGTTCGGTCCGTGGCACATCGCGCAATGCTCGACATAGAGCCTCTCGCCGCCGGTCGCGTTCGGGCGATCGACCGGAGTGGTCGGCTTGGGCATGCCCTGGGCCATCGCAACGCCGGCGATCCCGAGCGCGGCAAGGGCGGCGAGTGCGAACCGGCTCATGCCTTGCGCTCCTTCGCGTAAGCCGTGGGCCAGATGCCGCTCTTGCCGGGGGCAAGGATGCCGTTGGGGTCGAGCGCGTTCTTGACCTTCTCGTTCAATTTCCTGAGCGCGCCGCCGCCCCAGTCGTAGGTCTCGGCGACGAGGTCCATGTAGTCGAGATGCGTGCGGTACTCGCCATAGCCTTGCGCCTTGGCGTCGGCCACGAGCTG
>DATJHD010000186.1:0-3285 GCA_035494275.1 Croceibacterium sp. | reverse complement strand
CCGTGGTGTGTTTCGCGGCAGCTGTGGTGGGGGCACCGGATACCGGCGTGGTACGACGAGAACGGCAACGTTTTCGTCGCCGAGACAGAGGATGAGGCGCTCGGCCTCGCAGAAGCCCTCAACGGCCCGATGGTGAAGCTCGAGCGCGACCCCGACGTCCTCGACACCTGGTTCTCCAGCGCCCTTTGGCCGTTCGCCACGCTGGGTTGGCCGGAAGCCTCCCAATCACCTGGCGATGGGCAGGATCATTCCCTCCTCGCCCGCCACTATCCCAACGACCTGCTGATCTCGGGCTTCGACATCCTGTTCTTCTGGGACGCAAGGATGGCGATGCAGGGGATGCATTTCATGGGCGATGTGCCGTGGCGGCGGCTCTACCTTCACGGCCTGGTCCGCGCGGCGGACGGGCAAAAGATGTCCAAGTCCAAGGGCAACGTGGTCGATCCGCTGGGCCTGATCGACAAGTACGGCGCCGATGCCCTGAGGTTCTTCATGGCGGCGATGGAAAGCCAGGGCCGCGACGTGAAGATGGATGAGAACCGCGTCGAGGGCTACCGCAACTTCGCCACCAAGCTGTGGAACGCGACCCGCTTCTGCCAGGCCAACGGCATCGGTGCCTCGCAATCGCTCGCTGCGCCGGAGGCCACGTTGGCGATCAACAAGTGGATCGTCGGCGAAGTGGTCGAGACCCTCGCCGAGCTCGACAAGGCCATGGCCGACCTGCGCTTCGACGCCGCCGCCCACGCGGTCTACCACTTCGTGTGGGATACCTTCTGCGACTGGTATCTCGAGCTGATCAAGGGCCAGATCGACGAGGAGACCAGGGCCGTTTCCGGCTGGGTGCTCGACCAAATCCTGGTCATGCTGCACCCGTTCATGCCGTTCATCACCGAGGAACTGTGGCACGCGCAGGGCGAGCGGCCGTACGACCTGATCGTCGCCAGGTGGCCCGCGCCCCAGGCGAAGGTCGACAAGGGGGCAAAGGCCGAGGTGGATTGGCTGATCGACCTCACCGGTAACCTGCGCGCGGCCAAGAACGAGCTCGGGATCGCGCCGGGCGCCAAGCTGGAGGCATTCATCGCCAATCCCTCGGCGCGGGCGAAGGCTGCTATCACCAGCAACGCGGCCTCGCTCGAGCGGCTGGCGCGCCTCTGCTCCATCCGCACCGAGCCCGCACCCGAAGGGGCGGCGATGCAAGTCAGCGCCGGCGGCGACCTGTTCGTCATTCCGCTCGAAGGCGTGATCGACATCGAGGCCGAGAAGGCGCGGCTTGAGAAAGCGCGCGAGTCCTCGGCCAGGGAAGCCAAGTCGCTGGAAGCGCGCCTCGCCAACCCGAACTTCGTCGAGCGCGCCAGGCCCGAGGCGGTTGAGAAGGCCCGCGCCGATCACGCTCACCACGCATCCGAAGTCGCGCGGCTGGAAGCGGCGCTGACGCGCCTGGGGTGATCTTTCGAGGCGGCGAGGTCCCTTCAGCCCCTCCCCACGATGAGCGAAAGTTCTTATGGCTCGCTCATCCCGAGGAGGGACTGAGCTTGTCGAACGCCCGTCTCGAAGGATCCGAGCCATGCCCCTAGCCCTCGCCACCATCACGCCCGGCGAGCCGGAAATCTTCGCCTCGCTGCAGGGCGAAGGCCCCTCGCAGGGCAAGCCCTGCGCGTTCGTGCGGCTGAGCCGCTGCAACCTTGCCTGCGTGTGGTGCGACACAGCCTACACCTGGCGCTTTACCGGCGATGACCGACCCCACCGATCCGGCGAAACCTACGATCGCAAGGCCAACCAGGTCACCTTGGGCGAGGCAGACCTCGCGCGGCGCATCGCCGCGCTCGGCCAGCCCCGCCTCGTCGTGACCGGCGGCGAGCCGCTGCTGCAAGCCTCCTCGCTCGCCGGCATGCTCGTGCTGCTGCCCGAGGACATGGCGGTCGAAGTCGAAACCAACGGCACCGTCGCCCCTCTCCCTGCGCTCGATGCGCTGATCGACCAGTACAATGTCAGCCCAAAGCTCGCTCATTCCGGCAATCCCGCGGAACTCGCGCTGGTGTCCGAGCGTCTCGCCCACTGGGCCGCCGAACCCCGTGCGGCCTTCAAGTTCGTGGTCGCGGAGCCTGCCGATGCCACAGAAGTGCTCGCTCTTGCCGGGCGTTACGCGATCGCGCGAGAGCGGATCTGGCTGATGGCCGAAGGCACCGACACCGCCACGCTGCACGAACGCGAACGCTGGCTTGCCCAGCTTTGTCTCGACCACGGATTGACTTTGTCCAAGCGGTTGCACATCGAGCTGTACGGGGACACACGGGGGACCTGATGGAAGCGCCAGCAACGGCCAGGCCACGGATGCGCGGCGACCTCACCGAGGGGCCGATCCTGCGCACGCTGGTGCTCTTCAGCGTGCCGACGCTGATGAGCAATATCCTGCAGTCGCTTTCCGGCACGATCAACTCGATCTGGGTCGGGCGCCTGATCGGCGAGGACGCGCTCGCCGCTACCGCGAACGCCAACATCATCATGTTCCTCGTCGCCAGCGCGGCATTCGGCTTCGGCATGGCCGGCACGGTCAAGATCGGCCAGCGCTTCGGCGCGCGTGACATCGACGGCGCGCGGCGCACGTTCGGCAGCGCGGTCGGGTTCGCCGGCATCGTCATGGTGGTGATCGCCGCGATCGGCTGGGTCGGCGCGCCGTACCTGCTCGACGTGCTCGACACGCCCGGCGGCGCCTATGCCCTCGCCCTGACCTACATCCGGCTGATGTTCGTCTCGCTGCCGTTCATGATGGTCTCGGTGATCCTCACCATGGGCCTGCGCGGCACCGGGGACGCGCGCACCCCGCTGATCTTCATGGGCGTCACCGTCGGCATCGACACGATCTTCAACCCGATGCTGATCAGCGGCTTCGGCCCGTTCCCCAGGCTCGGCATCGCCGGGTCGGCGCTGTCGACGATCATCGCCAGCCTCGTCTCGTTCGTCGCCATGATCGTCTACGTATACCGCAAGGACCTGCCGCTGCGCCTGCGTCGCGCCGAGCTCAAGTATCTCAAGCCCGTGCGCGAGGAGCTGAACTACATCGTTGTGAAGGGCATCCCGATGGGTGCGCAGATGCTGGTGATGAGCGCCGCCGGCATCATTATCGTTGGCCTGGTCAACCGTGAGGGGCTGATGATGACCGCCGCCTATGGCGCGGCCATGCAGCTGTTCACCTATATCCAGATGCCGGCGATGGCGATCGGCGGCGCGGTCAGCGCGATGGCCGCGCAGTTCATCGGCGCCGGCAAGTGGGACCGGCTCGACGGC
>DATJHD010000185.1:0-2263 GCA_035494275.1 Croceibacterium sp. | reverse complement strand
GAGGTCGCGATAGTCCTGGAGGTTGAAGCGGGCGTGGTCCGCGAGGCCCTTTTCGGCGGCCCGGGAGTTGGCGATGCCGTGCTGTTCCTGCGAGAGCGTCACCCCGGTCACGTCCGCGCCGGTGAACTCGGCGAGGTAGAGACCGAGGCCGCCCCAGCCGCATCCAATGTCGAGCACGCGCTGGCCCGGGTCGATGAGCAGCTTGGCAGCAAGATGGCGCTTCTTGGCGAGTTGGGCGTCGTCGAGCGAGGCGTCCGGGCTCTCGAAATAGGCGCAGCTATATTGCCGGTCGGCGTCGAGGAAGAGCGAGTAGAGCCGGCCGTCGAGGTCGTAGTGATGCGCGACGTTTTTGCGCGAGCGCTTGCGCGGATTGAACTGGGCGAGGCGGCGGCCGAGATACCGGATGAGCCACTGCGGCCGCGACCATTGCGGGACGTCGGATGATTGCCCCAGCGCGATCTCAAGGACGTCGGCGATCGTCCCCTGTTCCACGACGAAGGTGCCGTCCATGTAGGACTCGCCGAGCTTGAGCTCGGGATCGATCATCAGTCCCCATCCGGCGCCGGGTGTCGTCAGGCGCACTCGGACCGGAGTGCCGGTGCCGTCGCCGAAGGTGAAAGTGTTGCCGCGCGACGTGGTCAGGGTGAAATCGCCCCGTCGCAAATAGGTTCTCAACAGGAATCGAAGCAACCGGTCCATCGGCCGCCTCCATCACTCTCGCACTGGGCGCTATACGGAAGACACCGTCCCCAACTGGCTAACGCCGTGGCCATAATTTCGTTCGAACCGTGTTATTTGAACAAAGTTCCGGCCGATCTTCAATGGGTTCGGACGATTGGCCGCCTTGCATTGTCGGGGGCGGCAGGGTGAATGACGTGAGCTGACCCGCGCCGGCGGTACGGCTTGGAGCAAGGGGATGATGGCGATGAGATCGTGGATAGTCGTGGGCGTTGTGGGTGCGGGCTTGCTGGCGGCGGCCGGCGTCGCCTCGGCGCAGGAAAACCTCGACGCCGGCAAGTCGGGCGCCCAGCTTTACCAGTCCAATTGCGCGATTTGTCACAAATCGGCACAGGCGCTCGACAAGAGCGGGGGCGGCCTGTTCGGGCTCGAGAGCTTCCTGCGAGAGCACTACACGTCCAGCCGGGAGTCGGCGGCGGCGATCTCGGCCTATCTGAATACAGTGGGCGGCGGCCCCGCCCAGGCGCATCCGGTCAGGAAGAAGGCCGGCAAGAAGAAAGAGGCCAAGCCCGAGACGAAGCCCGACGCCAAGGACGCAAAGCCGGCGGAAGCCAAGCCGGAGGAGAAGAAGTCCGACGAAAAGAAGCCGGCGGAGAAGCCCGGCGAGAAGCCGTCGCAGAACAAGCCCGGCAAAAAAGAGGGCGGCAAAGCCGCCCGTCTGGCCGGCGTGCCGCTGCGCGGCTGACCGGCGTCGCTCGAGGCCGCCGGACCGGTTGCCACCGGCCCGGCATGCCTCGTGTCGCGATTACTTTTCGGAAGCTTCGCCTTCGGCTGCTTCGCCCTCGACCTCTTCCGGCTTCTCGAAGAAGGTCTCGGCCTTGGCGGCAGCCTCGGCCCGCTCCTCTTCCTCATCGGTGCGGCGCACGGTGACGTTCTCGCCGCGCTTGATGCGCTCGGCTTCGTCCGCGCTGCGGGCGACGATGACGGTCACCGACACCTCGATCTCCGGATGCAGGGCGAGCGGCACCTTGTACTGGCCGATCGACTTGATCGGCGCGTTGATCGCGACCTGACCCTTGGCGATCTCAGTACCTTCATCGGCGATGAGGCGGGCGATGTCGCGGGTCGTGACCGAGCCGAACAGCTGGCCGGTCTCGCTCGCCTGCCGCAGCACGACGAAGCTCTTGCCGTCGATCTTCGAGGCGAGCTTGCCGGCCTCGCCCTTGGCCTCGAGATTGCGCTTCTCGAGGTCGGAGCGCATGCCTTCGAACTTCTTCTTGTTCTCGGCCGTCGCGCGCAGAGCCTGGCCGCGCGGCAAGAGGAAATTGCGGGCAAAGCCGTCCTTGACGCGGACCGTCTCGCCCATCTGGCCGAGCTTGCCGACGCGTTGCAGCAGGATCACTTCCATTGTCGTTACTCCTTCATCGACGTGTTGGTGTAGGTGTGATTGTCAGACTTTCGAGACGGACTTGCGCGACGCGAACCGCGCGCGCAGGTGAAGAAACGTGTCGGCAAGGCCAAGCAGCGCGATCAGCAGCACCGGCCAGCCGAAGACCATGACGGAGGCGTAGGCGCTGCCGATGAG
>DATJHD010000184.1:0-8068 GCA_035494275.1 Croceibacterium sp. | reverse complement strand
GACCGAGACATAGGCTTCCGCGCCGATCTGGTGGAGGAAATCCATGTACTCGTCGGTCCCGAACGTATCGGGCTCGATCGCGCCGCCCCAGTTGGCGTTGACGGTGCTGCGGCGGTGCGGTCCGACGCCGTTGCGCCAGTGGTACTCGTCGGCAAAGCAGCCGCCCGGCCAGCGCACGTCCGGCACTCTGATCGCCTTCAGCGCCGCGACCACGTCGCTGCGGATGCCGCGGACGTTGGGGATCGGCGAGTCGGGCCCGACCCACACGCCGCCGTAGATGCCGGTGCCGAGATGCTCGGCGAACTGGCCGAAGATGTGTCGGTCGATCTTCGCGCCGGGCTGCCCGACCTCGATTTCGACTGTGGTGGCCGGGTCCTCGCGCGCCGCCACGGCGCCCGGCACGAAAGCCGCAAGCAGCGCCAGCGGCGCGATGGCCAAGCCCATTTTCCTCATTGCATCGTCTCCCTTGAATTGAGCGCGGCGACCAAGCCGTGTGCCCGTCGCCCGATTTCCGCCGGTTCGATGCCCGGCCGGTAGAGCGCGCCGCCGAGCGCCACGCCTTCAGCGCCGGCGGCGAGCCAGTCGCGGGCATTCGCGGCATCGACGCCGCCGACCGCCCAGATGCCAATGTCGGCCGGCAGCACGTCGCGCACGGCCGTCATGAGGCCCGGTCCCGCCGAAGAGGCCGGAAACAGCTTGAGCCTGCGAGCCCCGGCATCGATTGCGACCAGCGCTTCGCTCGGGGTGAAGAAGCCGGGCATGACGTCGAGGCCCAGCGACACGCCGCGCTTGATCACGCCGGCGTCGGTGTTCGGGGCGACGAGCAGTCCGGCGCCGGTTTCGGCCAGGCGATCGACCGACGCGGCGTCGAGCACGGTCCCGGCGCCGATCAGCGCCTCTTGTCCGAACTGCGCCTGGAGCGTGGCGATGGAGGCGAACGGATCGGGCGAATTGAGCGGGACCTCGATCATTCGCACGCCGGCTCCGACCAACGCCGCGCCGATAGCGGCAGCCTCCGTGGACTTGACGCCGCGCAGGATCGCGATCGCCGGCGGCGCGCCGTGCGCGAGCAGGTGGTCAAGCGTCGGCATCGAGCAACCTCAGTCCGGCGATCGTACAATCCTCGGCGGCGAGGCTCTCCGGCGTCAACCCGCGCCGGCCCAGCGCGAGCGAGTAGCGGGCGACGAGGGCCGGCTCGGCGATGATCGTCAGGCTTTCGAGGGGCTCCATCGCGGCGATCTCCGCGCCGATCAGCACGCCCGAGACGAAGCCGCTCGCCCAGCCGGCCGACTTGCCGCCGGCGAGTTGCGCGCTGCGGGCCTCGAACAGCAGCGAGCTCATCGCCCCCCGGCGATCGAGGCCGTCGGCAAAGCCAGTCGCGACGTCGGCCTCGCCGGCTTCGCCTCCCGCGGCAAACAGGCTCGAGCGTTGCAGGAGATCGAACAGCTCGCCGGTCATGAAAGTGCGAAACCCCTCGATGCGGCCCTCGGACAGCCGGGCCCACTTGCTGTGCGTGCCGGGCAGGACCACGCAGTGCCGGCCGCGCGCGAGACGCGGAGCGCAAACCATCGCGCCGAAAAGTTGCGTCTCCTCGCCGCGCATCACGTCGCAGCCCCCGTCCTTCGTGACGAGGCCGGGGGCGATGGCGACCGCGCTTTGGCGCCAATCGCACACGGCCGCGCGTGACCTCCAATCCGCCGCCCCGGCGGGGCAGGAAACGTAAGGGGCCTCATGAAAACCGTTGCGCGCACCGGCCATGCCGCACAGCACGATCCTTGTCGCGCTCCAGTCACCGAGCGCCTCGGCGAGCGCCGCCGCCGGATCGCCGGCCCGCGCGATGCCGGGGCCCTCGCGCCGTTCGGCGACCGCTCCGTTCTCCATCCGCCACAACCTGAGCCGCGTATGGCCCCAGTCCCCTATGACATGATCTGCGCTCACGCCGTCACTGTGGCTTCCTCTGGCGGCAGCGCTGAAGTCGGCTTGCTGCCCCACAGGGCGTAGACCAGCACTATCAGCTCGCAGGCGGCGGTGAGGAAGAAGCTCGCCTGGATGCCGTAGAGGTCCGCGAGCCAGCCCTGCACGACGACGAGCGCGCCGCCGGCGATGGCCATGATCAGGAGGCCGGAGCCTTCCTCGGTCAGCGGCCCGAGCCCGCGAATCGCCAGCGCGAAGATCGTCGGGAACATGATCGAGTGGAACAACCCGACCAGGATCAACCCGTACATCGCCGCCTGCCCGTGGGCGAGCGAGGCGACCAGCATGGTGAGGAACGCGCCCAAGGCGAACGCGGCGAGCACCTTCTCCGGTGCGATCCAGCGCATGATGAAGGCACCGGCGAAACGCCCGACCATCATCCCGCCCCACACGAACGTGAGGTAGAACGCGGCCTGCTCGTGGGTGATATTGCCGATGTCGGGCTGCGACACGAAATTGATGAACAGGTTGCCGACGCCGATCTCGGCAATGAGATAGACGAAGATCGCCACCACCCCGAGCACCAGGTTGCGGTGCCGCCAGAGCGAGAGATGCTTGCGCTCCTCGGCATTGGCGCGCCGCGTCGCCTCGCTGAGCGCGGGGAGCTTGGCCCGCGCGATGGCGAAAGCGAGCACCGCGAGGACCCCGGCGACGATGAGGTACGGCAGCTGCGTCGCGTGGGCGTCGGCCATGCGCTCCGCATAGGTCAGCTGGGTGCCTTCGAGCGTGGTTCCGCCGCTGGTGCGGCTGAGGATCAGGTAGCGGCCGAAAACGACGGCCAGCACGTCCCCCGTGGTATTGAACGCCTGCACCAGGGTGAGGCGGGATTCGGCCGACTCGGGTGGCCCGATCACCGCCACGTAGGGGTTGGCCGCCACCTGCAGCAAGGCGATGCCACAAGCGACGATGAAGAGGGCGAGCAGCGTCACCTCGTAGGACGGAATCCGCGCGGCCGGGACCATCAGCAGCGATCCCACCGTCATTACCGCGAGCCCGACGACCAGCGCCCTTTGATAGCCGATCCGCTCGATCAGCTTGGCCGAGGGGATCGACGCCACCAGGTAGCCGATGAACCACGTCGATTCGATCAATGTGGTCTGAGTATAATTGAGGTCAAACACGCTGCGCAGGTGCGGCAGGAGCGTGTTGTTGATGACCGTTATGAAGCCCCACATGAAGAACAGGCTGGCGAGCAGCGCGAGCGCCCTGCCGTAAGGGGCCGTCGCCCCGTTTCGAGATCCCGCCACCCCAATTTCCTTCCCGCGGTTGCAGATTCATTTGTATGAGTATATGCGGCGCGTAATGGGGTCAACTCCTGACAAGAAGCTTCGCTCGGCCGCCTGGTTCGACAACCCGGCGAACATCGACATGACCGCGCTCTACCTCGAGCGGTACCTGAACTTCGGCATCAGCCTCGAAGAGTTGCGTTCCGGCCGGCCCGTCATCGGCATTGCCCAGACCGGCAGCGACCTGTCCCCGTGCAACCGCCACCACCTGGTGCTCGCGGACCGCTTGCGCGAAGGCATCCGCGAGGCGGGCGGGGTCGTGCTCGAATTCCCGGTCCATCCGATCCAGGAAACGGGCAAGCGGCCGACAGCCGGGCTCGACCGCAACCTCGCGTTCCTCGCCCTGGTCGAGGTGCTCTACGGCTATCCCATCGACGGCGTGGTGCTGACGATCGGCTGCGACAAGACCACGCCCGCGTGCCTGATGGCGGCGGCGGCGGTCAACATTCCCGCGATCGCGCTGTCGGTCGGACCGATGCTCAACGGCTGGAACCGCGGCGAGCGTACCGGTTCGGGCACGATCGTGTGGAAGGCCCGCGAGATGCTCAGCCGCGGGGAGATCGACGATGCCGGCTTCATCCGCCTCGTCGCCTCGTCGGCCCCTTCGACCGGGTACTGCAACACGATGGGCACCGCGACGACGCTCAACAGCCTCACCGAGGCGCTGGGCATGTCGCTTCCCGGCTCGGCGGCGATCCCGGCGCCTTATCGCGACCGCCAGGAGTGCGCCTATCACACGGGCAAGCGGATCGTCGAAATGGTCCGCGAGGACCTCAAGCCGTCGGACATCATGACCCGGGAGGCGTTCCTCAACGCGGTCGTCGTGAACTCGGCGATCGGGGGCTCGACGAACGCGCCGATCCACCTCGCCGCGATCGCGCGGCACATGGGTGTCGAGCTCGACATTCGTGACTGGCAATCGCACGGGCATGCCGTTCCGCTGCTGGTCAACCTGCAGCCCGCGGGGGAGTACCTGGGCGAGGATTACTACCACGCGGGCGGCGTTCCCGCAGTCGTCAACCAGCTGATGACCGAAGGGCTCATCCGCGAGGACGCGCTGACCGTCAACGGCCGCTCGATCGGCGACAATTGCCGCGGGGCGCGGATCGAGAACGAGCGGGTCATCCGCCCGATCTCGAGTCCGCTGCGCGAGAACGCGGGATTCGTGGTCTTGTCGGGCAACCTGTTCGACAGCGCGATCATGAAGACGAGCGTGATTTCCGACGAATTTCGCGCTCGCTATCTGTCGAACCCCGACGACCCGGACGCCTTCGAGGGCCCCGTCGTCGTATTCGACGGGCCCGAGGACTACCACGCGCGGATCGACGATCCCGCGCTCGGGATCGACGCGTGCACGCTGCTGGTCATGCGGGGCGCCGGACCGATCGGGTATCCCGGCGGCGCGGAGGTCGTCAACATGCGCGCGCCGGCCTACCTCCTGCGCGAAGGCGTGAGCGAACTGCCGTGCCTTGGCGACGGCCGGCAATCGGGCACCTCGGGCAGCCCGTCGATCCTCAATGTCTCGCCGGAAGCCGCCGTCGGCGGCGGACTGGCGCTGCTCGAGACGGGCGACCGGCTGCGGATCGACCTGCGCCAGGGGACCGTCAACGTGCTGCTGACGGACGAGGAACTGTCGCGCAGGCGCCGCGAGCTCGAGGCCCGCGGCGGCTACGGCTATCCTCCAGCACAGACCCCCTGGCAGGCGATCCAGCGGGCGCTCACCGGCCAGCTCGGCACGGGCGCGATCCTCGAAGGGAGCGAGGCCTTCCAGCGGATCGCGCAGACCTTCGGCATCCCGCGCGATAATCACTGAGAGATCGAGTGACCGCCGTCGAAATCGCCTCGCTCGTGCAATTTGACAGCGATGGCTCGCGCGGTGTTGCGGGCATCGGCAGCGACGGCCGGGCCTACCTGCTGGCGGGGGCGGCGAGCACGCTCGACCTTGCCCGGCAGGCGGTGGCGGAGCGCTGCAGCCTCGGCGCACTGGCGGCGAGGCGCGCCGGCGCAAGCATCGACTTGGCGCGCGTGTCCCTCATCACCGCCATCGACCATCCCGATCCGGCGCATCTCACGGTCAGCGGCACCGGCCTCACCCACCTCGGTTCGGCCGAGGGGCGCGACCGGATGCACCAGGCCGCCGCGTCCGGCCGGGCGACGGATTCGATGCGCATGTTCCTCTTGGGTGAAGCGGGCGGCAAACCCGCCAAGGGAACGGTCGGCGCCCAGCCGGAATGGTTCTACAAGGGAGATGGCTCGGCGCTCGTCGCCACCGGAGAGCCCCTGCCGCTTCCGGCCTTCGCGCGGGACGGTGGCGAGGAGCCCGAGATGGCCGGTATCTACCTGATCTCCGACGACGGCACGCCGTTGCGGCTCGGCTTTGCGCTCGGCAACGAATTTTCCGACCACGTGACCGAGCGGGAGAACTACCTCTGGCTGGCGCACTCCAAGCTGCGCCACGCAGCGCTCGGCCCCGAACTAAGGCTGGGCGACCTTCCCGCCGAGGTTCGCGGGACGAGCCGCATCTTGCGCGCCGGCGCCGTCCTGTGGGAGAAGCCGTTCGCCACGGGCGAAGCGAACATGACCCATTCGATCGCCAACCTCGAGCATCATCATTTCAAGTACGCGCGGTTCCGCCGGCCCGGCGACGTCCATGTCCACTTCTTCGGCACCGCCACCGCCAGCTTCGCCGACCGCGTCGCCACGAAGGAAGGCGACGTGTTCGAGATCGAGGCGCAAGGGTTTCGCCTGCCCTTGCGCAACCCGCTGGTCGGCGAGGCCGACGAGGGGCTCATCGAGGTGCTCGCGTTGTGAGCCGCATCGCGATCGCACTCGCCGGATACGGCAAGATAGCGCGCGACCAGCACGAGCGGGCGATCGCCGGCAGCGAGGATTTCACGCTCGTCGCCATCGGCGATCCGGCGGCGCGCCACTCCAGCCTGCCTTCGTACGACAGCCTTGCGGCGATGCTCCGGGCGCAGCCGGAGATCGCCGCCGTCTCGCTGTGCATGCCGCCGGCCGGCCGATCCGATGCCGCGATCGCGGCGATCACGACGGGTCGTCATGTGCTGCTCGAGAAGCCGCCGTGCGCCACTTTCGCGCAAGCGGAGCATCTCGTGAGCCTTGCCGGGCGATGCGGCGTGACGCTCCACACCGCTTGGCACTCGCAGCACGCGGCGGGGGTCGACGCCGCCCGGGACTGGCTGCGCGGCAAGACGATCCGCTCGGTCCGGGTGAACTGGAAAGAGGACGTGAGGGTCTGGCACCCGGGCCAGGCGTGGATCTGGCAGCGGGGCGGTTTCGGCGTTTTCGATCCCGGCATCAACGCCCTCTCGATCCTCACCAGGATCCTGCCCGCCGAGCTTCGCCTGAGCGAGGCCGAGCTCGAGGTGCCAGCCAATTGCGTCACCCCGATTGCCGCCCGCCTAGAGCTTGCCGGCGCCGGTTTTCCGGTCTTTGCCGAATTCGATTTCCGGCAGACCGGGCCGCAAAGCTGGGACATCGAGGTAGCAACCGCCGCCGGGCTCCTCGTGCTTTCGCGCGGCGGCAACGAGCTGGTCATCGACGGTGAGCGGCATGAGGTCGGCGCGGAGGCCGAATACAGCCGTCTCTATGCCCGCTTCGCCGAGCTGATCCGGTCCGGGCGGAGCGAGGCCGATCTCGCGCCGCTGAAGCTCGTCGGCGAGGCACTCGATAGAGGCCGGATCGTCACGACGGACCGCTTCGAAGACGCGGCATGACCCAGCTAGGCTATTCGACGACAGGACAGGAGGTTGCGACATGAGGACTTCGATCTTACCGGCCATCGCGCTGATGCTTGCCGCTTCACCCGCCCTCGCCGGTGAGGCCCGCAAGGAAACCTTCGGCAAGCTCGCCGACGGAACACCGGTCGAGGCCGTCCTGCTCAGCAACACCCATGGGATGAAGGTGCGTGTCCTTGCCTGGGGCGCGGCGCTGCAGGAACTCGTCGTGCCGGGCCGAAAGGGCGCCACCGACGTGATCCTCGGCTACGACGACATGACCGGCTACCTCAAGGCCTCGAACTATTTCGGCGCGACTGTCGGGCGCTATGCCAACCGCATCGCCAAGGGGCGCTTCACGCTCGACGGCAAGGTTTACGAGCTTGCCACCAACGACGGTCCGAACGCGTTGCACGGCGGCGTCCGCGGCTTCGACAAGCACTTGTGGACCATCGACCGGGTCGCGTCAGACGCCAAGAGCGCCTCCGCCACGCTCGCCTACACCAGCCCCGACGGTGAAGAGGGCTATCCGGGCACGATGAAGGTTACGGCGACCTTCACCCTCACCGAAACCAACGAACTTAAGGTCACCTACCGCGCCACGAGCGACAAGCCGACGATCGCCAACATCACCAATCATTCGTACTTCAACCTCGGCGGAGTCGCGGCCGGCCATTCGGCGACCGAAGCGGTCGTGACCATCCCGGCCGCCCATTACACTCCGGTCGACACCACGCTCATCCCGACCGGAGAGATCCGTTCGGTCGCGGGCACACCGTTCGATTTCCGCAAGCCGAGGCGCGTGTCCGAGCGCATCCGCGACGGGCGCGACGAGCAGCTGCGCATCGGGCGCGGCTATGATCACAACTGGGTTGTCAGCCGCGCGCCGGTGAGCGGCCTGCAGCTGATGGCCAAAGTCGAGGATCCCGCCAGCGGCCGGACGATGCAGATATTCTCCAACCAGCCCGGCGTGCAGTTCTATACCGGCAATTTCCTCGACGGCACCGCGACCGGCAAGGGCGGGGTGATCTATCGCCAGGGCGACGGCCTCTGCTTCGAGCCGCAGGTCTT
>DATJHD010000183.1:0-2719 GCA_035494275.1 Croceibacterium sp. | reverse complement strand
CTGCGGCACCATGTCGAGCGTCTGCTTGGCCTGCTCGAGCGCGCCGGTCTCGACATAGCAGCGCGCCAAACCGGCAAGCGCGTGCGCGTTGCCGCCGTCCTCCTGCAAAATCTGCGCGTAGATATCGGCCGCCGTCGCCGCGTCGCCGTCGACCAGCGCCTGGTCGGCCATCTTGATGAGGTCCTGCTCCTCGCCGCCGACCTTGCCCTTGGTCAGGCGCTCCAGGAACTGGACGACCTGGCTCTCCGGCAGTGCGCCCATGAAGCCGTCGGCGGGCTGGCCGTTGACGAAGGCGATGACCGCCGGGATCGACTGGATGCCCATCTGGCCGGGGATGGCCGGATGCTCGTCGATGTTCATCTTGGTGAGCTTGACCTTGCCCTTGGCGGCCTTGACCGCCTTCTCCAGCACCGGCGTCAACTGCTTGCACGGGCCGCACCAGGGCGCCCAGAAGTCGACCAGCACCGGCTGGCGTTTCGACTCCTCGATGACGTCCTTCATGAAGGTCTGAGTAGTCGTGTCCTTGACCACATCGGCGGCCGCCGTGGCCGCCCCGCCGTTATCGAACATCTGTCCTCGCCCTTCGAAACGCCCTTTGGGGAGCAATTATCCCGGTTCCGTGCGGCTTAAATGGGTCATCCGGGCAGCGAATGCAATCGGGGGTTCAGTCCGCCATCGGTGGCAGGCCGGAGACCTTTTCGACCCGCGGCTGATGCCCGGTCCACTCCAGGAACCGGACGAGGTCGTCGCGGGCGATCGCCGTCGTCATGGTGTTGACCAGCGGGTGGTAGTTGAGGAGCGCGTGCTCCATCATTGCCGCGTCGAGCACGACGGTGACGCGGGTGTCGACGTCATTGATGGCGCCGAACGGCGTCACCGAGCCGGGTGCCACGCCCCAGACCTCGCGCAGCAGGTCGGCCGAGCCGAACGAGAAGCGGCCCGAGGCGCCGAGCAGCCGATGCAGGCCCTTGAGGTCGATGACCGCGTCCTCCAGCGCCACGACGAGGAACAGCGCCCCCTTCTTGTCGCGCAGGAACAGGTTCTTGGTGTGGCCGCCCGCGATCTGGCCGCGCAGCTCGCGCGCCTGCTCCACCGTGAACAGCGGCGGGTGCTTGATGGTCGAATGCTTGATGCCGAGGGAGTCGAGGGCAGCGAAAAGGTCGTCGGGGGTCTTGGCCATTGCGGGACGGAAACGTTTTGGCGGGACGGGCATTCCCTAGCAGGTCTGGTCCCGTTTGGGTGAAGCCGATATCGCTTGGGCGCGGATGAAGGAGGTGTGCGATGCGTGCGATCTGTGCGGCCGTGCTGGCGCTCGCGACGCTCGCATCTGCCCCCGCCTCGGCAGCGTTCTGGCGGCAGCGGCCGCAGGCCCCATGGTGCGCGGTTTATTCCTGGGGTTTGGGCGACACGCGCTGGGACTGCAGCTATCCGACCCTCGAGTCCTGCGTCCCGACCATTCTCGCCGGCACCCGCGGCTTCTGTAACCCGAACCCCCGCTACCAGCCGCCGGAACCCCGCCGGCACCGCAGAAAGCATTGACCTTTCGGGGCAAAGGGTTGTTGCCAAGCCGGTCCGGTTATGGGTATACGAACGGCCTTGGCGGCCGGCTTTGCCGGCCAGAACTACCGGATGCGGGTGTAGCTCAGGGGTAGAGCACGACCTTGCCAAGGTCGGGGTCGAGGGTTCGAATCCCTTCGCCCGCTCCAATTCGCCCCTCGGGGCGCTCGCGGCTCAAGGGCCGGTTTCCTCGCAAATCCTCAAGATACGCCGCCTATAATCCCGCGCGTCCGCCCGGGATTGCAGATGTACTCCGCCACCATCGGCCAGCGCCGCTACACATTTCCCGACCTCACGACGCTGCTCGCCAAGGCGACGCCGCTCAGGAGCGGCGACCAATTGGCCGGGCTTGCCGCCGAGAGCGGCGAAGAGCGTGTCGCGGCGCAGTTCGCGCTCGCCGATCTGCCGCTCAAGCGCTTCCTCGACGAGGCGGTGGTTCCTTATGAGGCCGACGAGGTCACGCGGCTGATCCTCGATACGCATGACCGCGCCGCCTTCGCGCGCGTCGCGCATCTCACCGTGGGCGGATTCCGTGACTGGCTCCTGTCCGACGACGCGACACCGGAGACGCTTGCGGCGCTCAGCGCCGGCGTGACGCCGGAGATGGCGGCCGCCGTCGCCAAGATCAGCCGCCTGCAGGATTTGATGGTGATGGCGACGAAGTGCGAGGTCGTGACGCGCTTCCGCAACACGATCGGCCTGCGCGGGCGGCTGTCGGTGCGCTTGCAGCCCAATCATCCGACCGACGACCCGCGTGGCATCGCCGCCTCGATCCTCGACGGCCTTTTGCTCGGCGCCGGCGACGCCGTTATCGGCATCAACCCGGCGACCGACAGCCCGGAGCGCGCGCATGCCCTCGTGTCGATGCTCGACGAGATCAGGACCAAGCTCGACATCCCGACGCAAACCTGCGTGCTCGCGCATATCACCACGACCCTGGCGCTGATCGAGCGCGGCGCGCCGGTCGATCTCGTGTTCCAGTCGATCGCCGGCACGGAAGCCGCCAACAGGAGCTTCGGCCTCGACCTCGCGCTCTTGCGCGAGGGGCGCGAGGCGGCGCTCGCGCTCAAGCGCGGCACGCTCGGCGACAATGTCATGTATTTCGAAACCGGCCAGGGCTCGGCGCTGTCGGCCAACGCGCATCATGGCGTCGACCAGCAGA
>DATJHD010000182.1:0-2153 GCA_035494275.1 Croceibacterium sp. | reverse complement strand
TCGGTTTCGACGACCGGCTCCGGCTCGGGCTCGGCAGCACCGGCGCGGACCAGTCGGGCAGGCGCCGAAAAGACGTCCGTGTGTTCCTTGGCCAGCGTGTGCAGCTTGCGCGCCTCGGCACTGGTCAGGAAGCTGGCCTCGATCAGGTGAGCGTCGGTCACCCCGCGCCAGACGCGGTCGATCCTGGCGGCGCCTTCGGGGGTGAGGCTGGCGCTCCACGTCGCCTCGGGGTCGCCCATGGCCAGCCGCTCGGCGGCGCGATTGAGCGCGGCCTCGCGGCCCGCTCTGTCGAGCGAGGGATTGAGCGCGCCGGCGACGGCCAGCTGCTCGATCACCGCCGGATCGTAGCGCCGCGGCACGAAGGCGATCAGGTTGCGCAAGCGCAACGCATGTTCGACCAGCGCGCGCAGCTCGTTCTCCGCGCGCGCGCCGCCCGGCGCCTCGAGCACGCGGCCCTGCAGCCCGGCATCGACCAGGTAGCGGTCCAGCGCTCCCTGGTCCTTCAGGTAGACCTCGCTGCGGCTCTTGCTCACTTTGAACAGCGGCGGCTGGGCGATGTAGAGATGCCCGGCCTTGATGATCTCCGGCATCTGCCGCTGGAAGAAGGTCAGCAGAAGGGTGCGGATGTGCGCCCCGTCGACGTCGGCGTCGGTCATGATGACGATCTTGTGATAGCGCAGCTTGCTCAGGTCGAACTCGTCGCGCAGGCCGGTGCCCATCGCCTGGATGAGCGTGCCGACTTCCTTGGAACTGATGATTCGGTCGAACCGTGCGCGCTCGACGTTGAGGATCTTGCCGCGCAGGGGGAGGATCGCCTGGTACTTGCTGTCGCGCCCGCTCTTGGCCGAGCCGCCCGCCGAGTCACCCTCGACGAGGAACAGCTCGCACAAGGCCGGGTCGCGCTCGCGGCAGTCGGACAGCTTGCCGGGCAGGCTGGCGATGTCGAGCGCGCCCTTGCGGCGGGTCAGTTCGCGCGCCTTGCGGGCCGCCTCGCGCGCGGCGGCGGCATCGATGATCTTCTGGATGATCGTCTTCGCGTCGGCCGGATTTTCCTCGAGCCAGTCGTTCAACTTGTCGCCCATCAGGCTTTCAAGCGGCTGGCGCACTTCCGAGCTGACCAGCTTGTCCTTGGTCTGGCTCGAGAACTTGGGATCGGGCAGCTTGACGCTGACGATGGCGGTGAGGCCTTCGCGCATGTCTTCACCCGAAAGCTGCACCTTCTCCTTCTTCAGCAGCCCCGACCGCTCGGCGTAATTGTTGATCGTGCGCGTTAGCGCCGCACGGAACGCCGCAAGGTGAGTGCCGCCGTCACGCTGGGGGATGTTGTTGGTGAAGCACAGGACGTTTTCGTAGTAGCTGTCGTTCCACTCCAGCGCGACGTCGATGCCGATCCCCTCGCGTTCGGCGGAGACCGAGATCGGCTCGGGCACCAGCGCCTGCTTGTTGCGGTCGAGGTACTTCACGAACGCGGCAATCCCGCCTTCGTAGAACAGGTCGTGCGAAATCACCTCCTCGTGCCGCTTGTCGCGCAGCACGATGCGCACGCCGGAATTGAGGAAGGCAAGCTCGCGATAGCGGTGTTCGAGCTTCTCGAAATCGAACTCGCTGACGTTCTTGAAGGTCTCGGACGAAGGCATGAAGGTGACGCGGGTGCCGTTGCGCTCGCGGTTGGCCGGCCCCTTGACCGCGAGCGGCGACACGGCATCGCCGTTTTCGAAGCGCATCCCGTGCTCCTGGCCGTCGCGCCAGATGGTCAGCTCGAGCCATTCGGACAGCGCGTTGACGACCGAGACCCCGACGCCATGGAGGCCGCCGGACACCTTGTAGGCATTGTCGTCGCTGGTGTTCTCGAACTTGCCGCCGGCGTGGAGCTGGGTCATGATGACCTCGGCCGCCGATACCCCCTCTTCCTTGTGGATGTCGGTCGGGATCCCGCGACCGTTGTCCTCGACGCTCACCGAGCCGTCCGGGTTGAGCTCGATCAGTACCAGGTCGCAATGGCCGGCGAGCGCCTCGTCGATGGCGTTGTCGGAAACCTCGAACACCATGTGGTGCAGGCCCGAGCCGTCGTCGGTGTCGCCGATGTACATGCCGGGCCGTTTGCGGACCGCGTCGAGGCCCTTCAGGACCTTGATGCTCTCGGCGCCGTAACC
>DATJHD010000181.1:0-3522 GCA_035494275.1 Croceibacterium sp. | reverse complement strand
CCAGTCACGCCGAAGCCCAGCAGGTTCAAGAGATGCCGCGTCACCCATGCGTCGCCGGTCGCGACCGCATCATGCAGCCATATGAACGGGCCGGTGAGCAGCAGATATTGCGAAATGAAGGCGAAGAGCCCGATCGCGAAGATCCGGTAGGCCGGGTCGTTGCGGAAGCGCGCCAGCACGAACAGCGCCAGCACGCCCGCGGAAAAGACCGGGCGACTGGTGACGAAGAGCGTGAGAAAGGTCGCGCCGGCCAGGATCGCGGCGGCTTCGCCTGCATGGATCCGCGACGGCCGGGCGCGCAGATCGACCATGCGCACGAGCAGGACGAGCTCGACGCATTCGAGCGCCGAAACCTCGCGGTATAGCGTCGTCCATCCGCCCGCGGTTTCCAATTTGATCCGCACCCATTCGAACAAGGTGAACGCGGTCAGCCAGCCGACGACGGCGAGGCGTGACACGTCCGGCGTGCTCAGGGAAGGCAAGCCCGCCACGGCCGGGCCCGCCCGATCTTCAATCGTCATGCGCTGTTGCTTCAGTTGCGGCGGCTGCGCCGTAGGGTATACAAATTATACTCCCAAATCGCGCGATGCCAACCGGACCGGTTCGCGGCGCATCCAGCCGGACAAGCAATGCTCGAAAGGACAATTCTAGTAGTCGTGGCCGTGTTTCTCGGCGGCCTGCTCCTGGAAGTGTCCATCCGGCGGGAGGTCCTGCCTTTCGTCATATTCTGGCGCAGCTGGATGCTCTCCGTCCGGCAGGCGCTTGAGGATCCGGTCAACGTGCTCGCGGTGTTCGGGCTGTTCGCGGTTGGCTGGCTGATGCAGGATTATCTCGCCGGCCACTCGGAGGCGGATGGGACCGGTCTCGTGGTCGGCAGCGCAGTTTGGCAGGCCGCGATGTCGCTCCTGCTGGCGATTTCCGCCGCCCGCTTCCATTTGAGGATCGTGGCCGGCGTCTTCGCCGACGCCGGGCTGGAGCGGATGAAATTGCCGCATCTGCGGCAGATCGCGGCGAAGGTCGCGCTGGTCGGCGGAGCGATCTGGCTCGTCACCTATGCGATCACGGTCCTCTCGAACCTGCTCGTTCTGCACAGTCCGGCGGCATTCATCTCCGCCTCCGCCGTCGCGATGGCGCTGCTCGCCCAGATTCTCCTGGCCCCGTTTGCCCTGATACGGCCGGCGATCGCATGCGGCGCGAAGCGTCCCGTCGAGAACGGCCTTCGCCTGGCGCTGCGGAAGATGCCGTTGCTCTTGACCCTCGTCGTCCTGTTGGCGCTGCCGCCCTTCCTGCTGCAATTCGGCCTCGGACTGCTGCAGAGCGTCTCGGACTGGGCCGAGACAAGTCGCATCCTTGCCGCGGCCTGCCTTGTCACCTTCGGCGTGTTACAGTTCTTCGCCATCGAGGCGGCGACGCTGATCGTGTTGCGCGAGGCGGTGCTGCCGAAGATTGACCAGCGATAGATCAGTCGCCCGCCGCCTTGAGCGCCTTGCCGATTTCGGCGGCCAGCTCCGGATCGGGGTTGAGGCCGGCGGCGGCCTTCAATTCGGCGGTGGCCCGTGCGGCGTCGTGTTGTGCCAGATAGGCCATGCCGAGGTGATAGCGCACCGCGGGCCGGTCGGCCGCCGCAGCCGCCGCGCTTTCCAGCAACTCGGTGGCGGTGTCGTACTGGCCGCGCCGGTAACTGACCCAGCCGCGCGTGTCGATGAATTGCGACACCGCCTGGTCGGTCAGCCTGGCGGCGAGCGCCGCGGCCTTCTCGAGGCTCGCCGCATCGCGCCTGTGGTCCGCCAGGAGGATCGCCAGATTGTTGACGGGGACCAGCGAGTCCGGATGTCGGCGGATCATGTCCTCGTATACGGCGATGGACTGATCGTAGCGCCCGGCCGTTTGCAGCGTGCTGGCCAATCCGAATTGCAGCGCCTGATCGTCCGGCACGGCTCGGTGCCCGGACTGCAGCACGGCGATGGCGTCGTCGCCGCGGTGTTCACGCGTCTCCAGCCGGGCGAGCGCGACATAGCCGGCCGTGTTCTTCGGCTGCCGCTCGATCGCCAGTTTGAACCTGGCCCGCGCCTCGTCCGCGTGTCCGTCTTCGGCCTCGATCCAGCCGAGCAGCACCAGCGCCTGGACGTCGTTCGGCGAGCGCGCGATCAGTGATTTGAAGATATCCGATGCCTCGGCGGTCTTGTGCGCGGCGGTCAGTGCGACCGCCAGCGCCGTCGCCGCCTCGTTCGAGGTCGGGGATCGCTGCGCGAGAGTCCGGTATGCTGCGACGGCGCCCTCGAGGTCGCCGCGACCCATCAAGGAAGCCGCCTCTATCTTGTCCGCGGTATCGCCGCCCGTATCCAGTTTTCGGATTGCTTCGGCGACCGTCTCGGCCTTGTCCCATTGACGGAGCGCCAGTTCGACCTGGGCCAATCGGGCCAGCACGGTGAGACTGTCGGGTCTCCGGTTGTGCTCGGCGATCAGGAATTGCTCCGCATCGCGTCCGTGATCGTGGCTCACCAGGAACTGCGCGTAGTTCAACGCAATGGTGGGATCGAACCCGGAAAGGTTCACCGCGGTCAGTAGCGCCTGGGCCGCCTGATCGATCTCGCCCGCGCGTTCGTAGGCGCGCGCCTTGAGCAGCCAGAACGGGGGCGAGCTGAAGGCCGACCAGATCTGAGCGCCAATGAGTAGCCCCGAGCCGGTATAGGCGAAGCCGTAAGCGGGTTTTTGCTGGCCGGATGCGCCGTTCGGCTGGATCGAGGCGGCCGCCACGCAGAAAGCGGCTACGCCCAGCGCGAGACAAGCCTGAGCGAGCAGCGATCGCGTCAAGGCGCCGGTCCAGGCTCGGTCGAGCATGCGTCCCCATCCCCCGCGTGTTTCCAGGCGATCTCAGGACGGATCGGGTGACCTTGTACAGCAGATTTGCAGGTCGTGCCGGCAACTCGCCTTTGGCGACATTTGCATAACGAATGTTTATGGGCACATCACCAAAACTCTTAGCGTTGCGGCATATTCGACTACGGCGACGGAGGTGTTTCAATTTGTTGCTGGTGGTATTGCAATAAGATATTGAATTGCTGAAATGTGGTGGAATCGAAGGGTTCCATCTGTGTCCGAGCGGGGTGGGGCGTTGTGCCTGTCGCGTGGGTGGCGTCTGGGGGGCGTGCGGATCGCGAGAAGCCGTCAGCGATCGACGCCGTCAAGCGATGCAGGGCGTTCGCGGTCTTGGTGTCCTGCACGTTCGCCGCGCTGATCGGGATCGCTCCCACGCCGGCTCGGGCCGATTTTTTTCAAATCACTTACACGAGTGCGGGCTCCAGTACGTCAGGCCAATCCGTTGTCCTCGAGGTCTACGCCAATTACATTTCCGGGGATGCGGGAACGGACAACGGTCTTTATCAGGTGACCGCGATCACCAGCGGAACGTCGACACAGCACACCGGCACCGCGACACTGATCCCGCTGGACGGCAGCGCGACCGGCGGCTCTCTCAATTTCGGAACAATCGGGCACAATGGCAAAAAGTACGCGGTCGAC
>DATJHD010000180.1:0-4558 GCA_035494275.1 Croceibacterium sp. | reverse complement strand
ATTTGCGGCCGGGCCGCTGCGCTATCCGGTGCCGAGCCGGCTCACCGTCGCCGACCTCATGAACTACGTCTACGAGACGGATTATGCGGTTCTCGTCCGGCTGAAAGTGCCGGCGAACGCGAAAGGCGTAATCCCGATCCGCGCCAAGGCGCGCTGGCTTGCCTGCACCGACAAGATCTGCGTGCCCGAGCAGGGTGAGCTTTCGCTCGATCTTCCAGTGGGAAGCGGAACCCCGAACCGCGCTGAGTTCGACCAATGGCGCCAGGCCCTTCCGCAGCCGCTGGCCACGACGGGACACTACGAGCTTGCGGGCGGCAAGCTGCGCGTCGCCATCCCGCTTCCGGCGAGTGTCGCGGTGCGCGAGCCCTATGTCTATCCGGTCGACGACAAGGTCGTGGACTATGAGGCGAAGCAGAACTTCGAGCGCTCGGGCGACTGGCTGATCGCGGAGCTCCAGCCTCATGGGACGCCGCCGCCGCGCTTCAATGGCGTGATCGCAATCGGTCAGAATCGCGGACTGCAGTTCCAGGCTGTTCCGGGTCCAGTTCCTCAAGGCTCTCCCCTCAACGGCCTCGGCTGGTCGGCAGTGCTTTGGGCGGTGCTCGGGGCGATCACGGGCGGGGTCCTGCTCAGCCTCATGCCGTGCGTGTTCCCGATCCTGGCGCTGAAGGCATTGCACATGGCCCGTGCGGGTGGAGAGGCGAACGAAGCGCGAGGCGACGCCTTGGCCTATACCGCAGGCGCAATTGTCGGCACCGGCGCGCTCGGCGGCGCTCTGCTCGCGATTCGAGCAGCGGGCAGTGAAGCCGGTTGGGCGTTCCAGCTCCAGGACCCGCGAACGATCATCCTCTTGCTGCTGCTTGCAGTAGCGATCACGGCCAATCTCGTCGGGCTGTTCGAGCTGCCGGTGCTGGGCGGCGGTGCACGCCCGGTGGGAGGGTTCGCAAGCGGAGCGCTTGCCGCGTTCGTTGCGACGCCATGCGCCGGGCCGTTCCTTGGCGTTGCGCTCGGCACCGCCTTGCTGCTGCCCGCAGCCGGATCGATTTTGGTGTTCGCCGCCCTGGGCCTCGGACTTGCGATTCCATTCTTGGTCGTTTCCTTCGTTCCCGCGATCCGAACGCGCCTGCCCAAGCCCGGACTCTGGATGAGGCGGTTGCAGCAAATCCTCGCGGTTCCGATGGGCGCGACCGCCATCGCCTGCGTGTGGCTGCTGTATCGTCAGGCGGGACCGCGTGGTCTCGTGGTCGCGGTCATCGCTTTGGCGGTGCTGACCGCATTGCTCATCTGGTACGGCTTCGCGCAGCGGCGTGAAGCGCGCGAAGGCTCGGCGATCCTCGTGTTCTCGATTCTCGTGGTCGGCCTGGCGATGTGGCAGGTCCCGGCGCACCCGGTCTCTGCCCCGCACCCCGCAGGCGGCGAGCATTGGAGCGAGGCACGCGTCGCGACCTACGTTCAGCAGAACAAGCCCGTCTTCGTCTATTTCACCGCCGACTGGTGCCTCAGCTGCAAGGTCAATGAGGCCGCGGCGATCGACCGCGGCGAGGTGCGCGATGCATTCAAGGCAGCTGGCGTGAAAGTACTCGCCGGCGACTGGACCAATGGCGATCCGACGATCACGCGCTTCCTCGAAAGCCGTGGCCGCGCCGGCGTGCCTTATTACCTCTGGTATGCGCCCGGGAAGCCGCCCGAAGAGCTGCCCCAGGTCCTCACCCCGTCGATGCTTATTTCCCGCGCTCAGTCCGCGAAGCGCTAGGCGCGCGCTCCCACACCTTGTTTCCCGCGATCCAGGTCTCGAGAACCTGTGTGCGCGCCAGTTCCTGCGGGTTGATCTGCGTCGGGTCGCGGTCGACGACGACGAAGTCGGCCCACTTGCCCGGATCGAGCGATCCAAGCCTGTCCTCGGCAAATCCGGCATAAGCCGCACCGCGGGTATAAGCGTCCAGCGCCTCTCCAAGCGTGACCCGCTCAGCCGGGTACCAGCCGCCAGGCGGCTGGCCGTTGACGTCCTGCCGGCTGATCGCGGCGGATAGGCCGGGGAACGGATTGGGCGACTCCACCGGAAAGTCTGTGCCGAACGCCAGCTTCGCGCCGGTCCTCAGCATCGACTGCCAGGCATAGGCGCATTTGAGCCGCGCGGGATCGAGCCTTTTCTCGGCCATCAGCCGGTCGCTGGTCTGGTGCGTCGGCTGCATCGACGCGATGATGTGTGCGCGGCCGATCCGCGGCAGGTCGGCGCAATCGACGATCTGCGCATGCTCGACCCGCCAGCGTCGGTTCGTGCCGTATTTCGTGTTGAGCCATTCGTAGCCGCTTATGACCTGGGCATTGGCGGCATCGCCGATCGCGTGAGTCGCAATCTGGAAGCCGTGCGATGCGGCCGTATCGTAGAGCGAGCGCAGCTCGGCATCCGAGTGGAACTGGAGGCCGCGACTGTTCGGCATGTCGGCATAGGGTCGCTTGAGCCACGCGCCGCGCGAGCCGAGCGCTCCGTCGGCGTAGAATTTGATGCCGACCATCCGCAGCCGGTCGCCGTACAGCCACGCCGTCGGTTGCGGAACCACCTTTAAGAGGTTGAGCTCGTCGGCATAGACCGTGAAGCGGACGCTCAGCCGCCCGGCGTCGCCGGCTCGCCTCATCGCCTCCCAGTCGCCGAGCGCGGTGCTCATCGAGCCGACGCTGGTCACTCCGAAGCCGAGCAGGATGTCCTGGGCCTTGGCGAAAGCCTGATCCAGCTCGGCCGGCGAGGGTGCCGGGACAGCTTTGTTGATGAGCTCCTTGGCATTGTCGACGAACAGCCCGTTCTCGATGCGGCCGCCGGGAGGCGCCGGCGTTTGCGCGGTGACTCCGGCGGCGCGCATTGCCGCGCTGTTCGCGACCAGCGCATGGCCGTCGACCCGCGTCAGCACGACCGGGCGATCACTGACCACGGCGTCGAGGTCGGCGGCGGTCGGGAATTTCTTGTCCGGCCACAATTCCTGGTTCCATCCCGCGCCGAGAATCCACTTCGCGTCGGGATGCGCGGCCGCATAGTTGTGCAGCCGCTGCTGCAGCTCCGCCAGCGACGATGTCCCCACCAGCTGCAGCTGAAGCGCATCGACGCCGAGCTCGATGACGTGCCCATGGGCGTCAATGAATCCGGGAAGGACGGTCCGCCCCTGCTCGTTCACGACGTGCGCAGCCTTGGGCCGAGTTTCGCCTGGATGGATGAGACGGACGACCTTGCCGTCGTCGCCGATGAGCATGGCGTTGAAATGTTCGATATGTCCCGCCGCGTCGACCTGGACGCCGTTGACGTAATCGAACAGCGTGTCGGCGGCTGCCGGGGCGGCGAGGAGCGCTGCAACCAGTGCAACGAAAGCGGGTCGTTTCATGTGCCGTGGCTTAGCATTGTTACGCGTTCGGTGAAGGGCTAGGCCGCGCATCGATGATGCAGCCACCGACCATCGAAGACATTCGCGCAGCCGCCTGGCGCATCCAGGGCTCGGTCATCCGCACTCCGATGCTCGTCAGCCGAACCTTGTCCGAGATCCTCGGCGCGGAGGTCTGGCTCAAGTTCGAGAATTTGCAGTTCACCGCCGCCTATAAGGAGCGCGGCGCGCTCAACAAACTGCTGCAGCTTTCACGGGAGGAGCGCGCGCGCGGCGTCATAGCAGCATCCGCGGGCAACCACGCCCAGGCGGTCGCCTATCACGCCAAGCGCCTCGGCATTCCCGCGACGATCGTGATGCCGGAAACGACGCCGACGGTGAAGGTGACGCAGACCGCCGGTCACGGCGCCACCGTCGTTCTGTACGGCAAGATCGTCGACGACGCATTCGCCAAGGCGCGCGAGCTTGCGCTCGAGAACGGCTATGTCTTCATCCACGCGTTCGACGATCCGCAGATCATCGCGGGTGCGGGGACGGTGGGTCTCGAGATGCTCGAGGACTCGCCGGATCTCGATACGATCATCGTTCCGATCGGTGGCGGCGGCCTGATGTCCGGCGTTTCGATCGCCGCCCGTTCCGTGAAGCCTGACATCGAACTGATCGGAGTCGAGGCCGAGCTCTATCCGTCGATGAAATGCGCGATCCAGAACTGCCAGATGCCGCTCGGCGGAGACACCCTGGCGGAAGGAATCGCAGTCAAGCAGCCGGGCGAGCTGACGTCCCGCATCCTCGGCGAGTATGCCAACGACGTGGTCCTCGTGTCGGAACGCGACCTCGAGCGCGCAGTCTCCATGCTGGTCGGCATCGAGAAAACCGTCGTGGAGGGTGCGGGCGCCGCGGGCCTCGCGGCGATGCTGTCAGAGCCAGAGCGCTACAAGGGCAAGAAGGTCGCGACCTTGCTCTGCGGCGGCAATATCGACACGCACCTCCTCGCCAACGTCCTCGTCCGCGACCTCGTCCGGCAGGGCCGCATTGCTCGTCTCCACGTGGCTGCGCACGACCAGCCCGGGGCGCTCGCGGCGATCACGGCCAAGGTCTACGAGGCTGGCGTCAACGTGATCGAGGTCAACCACAGCCGCATCTTCACGCAGCTCCCCGCCAAGGACACGATGATCGAGGTCGAATGCGAG
>DATJHD010000179.1:0-4929 GCA_035494275.1 Croceibacterium sp. | reverse complement strand
GCCCTGGCGGACCGCCTGCGCGCTTTCCGGATCGAGGGAGAGGGCCGGGATACCGTCCAGCCCCGCCTCCAGCGGCAGGAGTATGTCTTCAAGCGGCGCGCCCTTACCGATATCGTTCAGCTTGTCCAGCGAAATCGCCTGACGTTCGGTGAACGGACCGGCCTTGGTGCGGCGCAGGAACGTGACATGGCCGACCGTTCCCAGCGCATGCGCGATGTCGCGCGCCAGGCTGCGGATATAGGTGCCCTTGCCGACGTTTGCCACCAGCGTGACGCTGTCGGCGAGCTCGAGCGGCGCGCGCGGATCGAAGCCGTCGGGCCGGCCGGAGGTGGTGGCGAACGTCGAGCGCAGCCATTGTGGATCAACCGGGTGAGCCATGCTGAGCGCGTGCACCGTCACCGTGCGCGGCTGCGGCTCGATGGCCTCGCCGGCCCGCGCCCGGTCGTAGGCGCGGCGGCCGTCGACCTTTACCGCGGAATAAGCCGGCGGAGCCTGCTCGATCTCACCGGTAAAGTGCTCCAGCACCGCGGCGATGGCGGCCAGCGGAGGGCACCGGTTGCTCGTTTGCACCACGTTTCCTTCGAGATCGAGCGTGTCGGTCTCGCTGCCGAACTCGATGGTGAACTCGTAGGTCTTGTCGCTCTCGAGCAGGCGCCCGGTGAGCTTGGTTGCTTCGCCGAGCGCGATCGGCAGCACGCCTTCCGCCAGCGGATCGAGCGTCCCGCCGTGTCCGACCTTGACCTTGCCGTATCCCGCCTGCCGCAAGTTGCGCTTGACGGCGGCAACGGCCTGCGTCGAGCCCAGGCCGGGAGGCTTGTCGAGGATGATCCAACCGTCGGGCATCAGACGCCTGGCCAGGCCAGGGCGCGGCCGTGGTTGCGCACCGCGGGCGGCCAATCGCGCGCCAAATGATTGTAGCCGTCCTCGTTGCCCTTGTAGAGCTCGCGCACGGCGTCCTCGAAATGTGGCAGGTCGCCGGCCATCACGCTGAGGAAGCGATAGGCGGCGTCCCGGCATTCGCGCTGGCTCCGGCCCTTGCGCATCTGTTCATCGACCAGTTTGCGCAATGTGGCCGAGGCACCGCCGCGCTGCGTGGCGAGCCAGTCCCAGTGGCGCGGCAGAAGCGTCACCTCCCTCGCTCGCACACCGAGCGAAGGCCGCCCCCGCGCGCGCGAGGCCGCGGGAGCGCCTTCGCGCAAATCGAGGTCGATTTGGCGCCCGCTCTCATCATCGAAGACGAGCAGGTCGTCGCTCCGCGCCAGGGGCGCGAGGGCGCGCATGGCAGGCACGACTTCATCCGTCTGGCCGCGGGCCAGGATCTCGCTCTTCAGGAACACGGTTACGGTCATGGATGCCTCCGGCGGAGGCGCAATATATTTACCCGGATAAATATAGTCAATACTGCGGGATAGAATGGCCTCCGGAAACCCAGGCCACGATGGCATCGACACGCTCGAGCATCCAGTTCACAGGCGGGCCGACGAGATGACCGAGAATTCCGCTGGTCGGCCCGTACCAGGTCAGGGCGACGAGCCCCAGGAACAGTACCATGCCGAGCGGGCGCAGGCGCCGGTACACATTCGCCCAGCTCCGCGGCAGCACGCCTTCGACGATGTGCGAGCCGTCGAACGGCGGGATCGGCAGAAGGTTGAAGAAGGCGAGGAACACGTTGATCAGCACGAAATAGGTAAAGGCGAGCAGGAGATAGGCCGCGAGGCCGCCGGCGGGCGGATTGCCGCCCCGCACCAGCAGGCCGATGGCCAGCGCGCCCAGCGTCGCCAGGACGAGATTGGTCAGCGGGCCCGCCGCCGCCACGGCCATCATTCCAAAGCGCGGGTTTCTCAACCGCTGCTGGATGACCGGGACCGGTTTCGCCCAGCCGAACGCCGGCGCCCCGGCGAGCAGCAATACGCCCGGAAGCACCAGCGTGCCGATCGGATCGACATGGCGAATGGGGTTGAGGCTGAGGCGCCGCCGCTCCTTGGCCGTGGGATCGCCCAGGGCAAGCGCGGTATAGCCGTGGGCGACCTCGTGGAACACGATGGCGAAGATCAGCGCCGGCGCGAGCGCCAGGATGTTGAGAACGGTTCCGGTCATGGCGCCCTAGATGGGATGATTGCGCGCCGAGGGAAAGGCTCGGCCCGCCCGGCGCTCAGTCGAGCGTCACAATGCTGTGGGAATCCACCTGCGGCGGCGGAGCCGAAGCACGGATCGACTGGATCGAGCACGAGCGCAGCTCGCGCGGCAGCCTGACGATCGTGAAGCGGTCGATGCCGGAGGTGGACTTGTGATCGAACACCACGTTGTCGAACTGGACGGTGGTTCCGCGCAGGCAACCCCGGTTGAGGCCGAGGCGATACCACTGGTTGGTCCGGTCGCGCACGAAAATGACGTCGCCATGCCCGCGCTCGACCTGCTGGACGGCGCCGTAAGGGATGATGGTTTCCCGGTCCGAAACGCCGCGCAGGTGCGCAACGGGGGGATTTGCGGCCAGCGGCGCGGCCATCAGCGCGGCTCCGAGAGCGACCAGGGCCTTCATGTCGGAATTCCTCGATTGCACGGATATCAGTACCACAGGTGCCGTGAACCGGTTCTGAATCGTCTCAATCGGCGTCGAGATCGCGGGCCACGCGCGGGTCGGAGAGGAGCCTTTCGATGCGGTCGGCTTCCTCGAAGCTGTCGTCGGCCCGGAACTGCAGCCTGGGGGCGAACTTGAGGCCGAGGCGCTTCGCGACCTCGCGCTGGAAGAACGCGGTGTTGCTGCGCAGGGCCTTGAGCACCGCCGCCTCGTCCTCGCCGAGCAGCGGCTTGACGTAGGCGGCCGCGTTCCTGAGGTCGGGGGTCATTCGCACTTCCGTGACGCTGACGGCGTGGGCCGTGAGCGTCTCATCGTGCGCCTCGCCGCGAGCGAGCAGCTCGGACAGGATGTGCCGCACGCGCTCGCCGACCTTGAGCACGCGGACCGATTGCTGCTGGGGGGTTGTCGAGTGGCGCGCCATCCTAGCTGTCCATCTTGTCGAGCATCCGCCGCAGCGAGCGCACGTTGCGCGCGGTGCTGCGGATCTTCAGCTTCTTTAGAGCCTGGCCGAGCTTCGAGTCCGCCACGCCGGCGCGGAAGTCGACGAAGATCTCGCGCTTGCCCGGCGCGAGGCGTTCGGGACCGGCATAGTCCTTCATGAAAGTCCTGAACGCCTCGCCATCAAGAGCTTCCTGGAGGAACATCGTGTGCACGGCCTTGGGCCCGCCGTCGTTCGCGAACGGGTTGTCGTCGATGGCGGCGGCGAGCTCGTCGCGGCTGCGCACGGCTGCGAAGGTGTCGATGCCGAAGCGCTCGTTCACGATGCCGCCGATCTGGTCCTCAAGCCGGGCGTCGGCAGCTTTCGCGTGATCGAACAGCACGTTGCCGCTGGCGACCACCGTGGCCACGTTCTCGAATCCCTCTTCCTCAAGCGCGGCCTTCAGCGCGTCCATCTTCAGCCGGTTTCCGCCGACGTTGATCGAGCCGAGCAAGGCGACGTAGCGGGTCATTGCCAGCCCTCGATCCAGGAATCGAGAACCGCGATGGAGCGTGCGTGCAGCTCGGGCCCGAAACGCTCGGCGTCGGCACGGATCGCGCGGGGATCGCGGCCGCTGGCGATGAGCTCGGCTGAATGGCCGACGAGCCAGGCCTCGATCTCGGCGGCGTCGGTCTCGAGGTGGCATTGCAGGCCGAGGACGTTGCGGCCGAGCGAATAGGCCTGGTGCGGGCAGTGCGGCGTGGCGGCGAGGAGGACGGCGCTTTCGGGCATGGCGAACTCGTCGCCGTGCCAGTGAAGCACCGGCCAATCGCCGAGCGCCTCCAGCGGCGACTGCTCGCCAGCTTCGGTGAGGTTGAGTGGCGTATAGCCGATCTCCTTGTCCGCCATCGGCGCGACATCGGCGCCTAGCGCCCGCGCCATCAGCTGCGCGCCAAGGCAGATGCCGAGCAGCGGGCGGCCGGTCGCGAGCCGCCGCTCGATGAGGCGCACTTCGCTCGTCAGGAACGGATAGAGCTCGTCGTCGAACGCCCCGATCGGCGCGCCGAGCACGGCCAGCAGGTCCGGCTCGGCCGCGTCGATCGCGTCGAGGTCCTCGCGCGCCGGATCGAGATAGCGGACCGCGAACCCGCGGCGTTCGAGCGCGGCCTGCCACACGCCGAGGTTCTCGAAACCGAGATGGCGGATCGCGAGGACGCTGCCCATCGAGCCTTCCTCAATGCCGTGGCATCGCCACGGGAATTGCGACGATCACCCTCGACGGCATGATCCACGCGCACCCGGGCGCTTCAGCTAGGCAGCCCACGGCTGTCTCGGCGTTGTCCGCACGTCGCTTCATGGTAGCTTCGTCCGGATCGTGGTCGCTCACAGCGTCCGCTCGCGCTCCTCGACCTCGAACACCTCGAGCATGTCGCCCGGCTTGATGTCGTTGGTGTCGGCCAGCACCACGCCGCATTCGAGGCCGGCGCGGACTTCCTCGACGTCGTCCTTGAAGCGCCGCAGCGAGGCGATCGTGGTCGCACTGACGATGACGTCCGCCCGCGTGAGCCGCGCATGCAGCCCCTTGCGGATGACGCCCTCGGTGACGAGCAAGCCCGCCGCCTTGTCGCGCTTTCCGGCGGGGAACACCTGCTTGACCTCGGCGCGGCCCATCACGTTCTCGATCTTGAGCGGTCCGAGCTCGCCGGCCATCTCCTTCGCGATCTCCTCGGTCAGGTGATAGATGACGTCGTAGTACATCATCCGCACCTTGTTGCGCTCGACCAGTTCGCGCGCCTTCGGGTTCGGGCGCACGTTGAAGCCGATGATCGGCGCGCCCGAAGCGGCCGCCAGCGTCACGTCGCTCTCGGTGATCGCGCCGACGCCGGCATGCAGCACGCGCACCTTGATCTCGTCGTTCGAAAGGTTGTGCAGC
>DATJHD010000178.1:0-2575 GCA_035494275.1 Croceibacterium sp. | reverse complement strand
GAGCGTCAATCGGCGCCGTGGCGAGGGGTCATGACCGCACCGGATGGAACCGGAAGGGTCGCAAGCAAGGAAGCATATTCCCTTGAATAACAATCGCAGCAACAATCGCCGCCGCGGCCGCAACAATCGCGGGCAGGGCGGAGGCAACCAGGGCAACCGGATCGACAGCCGCGCGCGCGGCAACGCGCCGCAGCTGCTCGAGAAGTACAAGAAACTGGCGCACGATGCGTCGCTCAACGGCGACCGGGTACAGACCGAATACTACCTCCAGTTCGCTGACCACTATTTCCGCGTTATCGCCGACAACAAGGCTCAGCGTGACGAGCACCAGCGCGGCCGCCGCGACGATCGCGAGCAGGACGACTTCGGCGACGACGAAACCGAATTCGAAGCCACCGCGAACCGGCGCGATCAAGGCCGCGACCGGTCCGACTACCGCGACGAACGCGACGCCGACGATGAACGCGAAGACGTGCGCCGCGGCAACGAAGGCGAGGAAGCCTTACAGGAAGACACCGAAAATCCGTTCACCCGCGACGCGCGCCCGGCCCGGGAAAGTCGCGGCCGCAAGCCGCGGGCCAACGGCCGCGGCGCGGATCGCGCCGAGGAAAGCGCCGGACTCGATCCCGACAGCCTGCCGCCGTCGATCGGGGCCCGCGCCGAGGCCGACGAAAGCGAGGGCGAGGAGAAGCGGCCGCGCCGTCGCAACCGCCGTCCGCGCGCGGATGGCGACGACGAGACCGTCGAGGTCTTCGGCTGATCACGTTCCGATGGCTCGACGCGAGGCCATTTGCTCGGCTAATGGCTAGCGGGTGTCGGGTGTAGCGGGTTACCTCAAGGCCATATTCTGGCGGCCGTGGCTTGCGGCCGTGCTGCTTGGCGTCGTTGCCGCAACCGGCTTCCAGCCGCTCGGGTTGTGGCCGCTCGCATTGCTTGCGATGGGCGCGTTCCTGCTCGTCATCGAGCGAAGCGCCACATGGCGCGGTGCCGCCGGGCTCGGCTGGCTGTTCGGCTTCGGCCACTTCACATTCGCCAACACCTGGATCGCCACCGCGTTCACGTATCAGGCCGCGATGCCGCCCGCGCTGGGCTGGGTCGCGGTGCCGCTGCTGTCGCTGTACCTGGCGGCCTATCCGGCGATCGCCGCCACCGGCGCCAGGCTGGTTGCGGGCCGTCGCGGTCGCACGGCGATGGTCCTGGCGTTCGCCGGCTGCTGGACGATCGCCGAATGGTTGCGCGGCTGGGTCTTCACCGGCTTTCCGTGGGACCCGTTCGGCGTCGCGCTGCTCGGCCCGTTCGACCGGCCGGGCCTCGCCGCCCTGGCGCCGTGGCTGGGAACCTATGCGCTCTCCGGCGTGGCGGTGCTGATCGGTTGCGGCATCGTCGCCGCGCTGGCCGAGCGGCGCTGGGTTCCGGCCGTCCTGGCCGCCGCCCTCGTCGCCACCGGCATGTACTGGCCAGCCGGGCGAGCGGCCGAGGGGACGCTGCCCTTCACCATTGTCCAGCCGAACCTGTCCGAGGACCGGCTCAACGACCCGCGGCTGTACGAGGCGAACTTCCAGACGATTGCCGCGCTGTCGGTGCCCAGACAGCCCGGACTGCGGCGGCTGGTCATGTGGCCGGAATCGGGCGTGCCGGACTATCTCCAGGACGGGTATCCGCAGGCGTACTACAACGCTTCCACGGCTTTCGCGAACCCCGCCCGCGCGCGCCGGCGCATCGGGCGCGTCATCGGCGACGGCAGCCTCGTGCTGACCGGGGCGGTCGACCTGAAACTGACCGCCGACGGCCGCATCCTCGGCGCGTACAACGCCGTCACTGCGCTCGATTCTGCGGGCGACATCGTCGGCAGCTACGAGAAGGCGCATCTCGTGCCTTACGGCGAGTACCTCGCGCTCGCCTGGCTGCTCGAGCCGCTCGGCGCGCGGCGGCTGGTCGGGGGCTCGATCGATTTCCTCCCCGGCCCCGGCCCGCGCACGCTCGACCTCGGCGCATGGGGCAAGGCCGGTGTGCAGGTCTGCTACGAGATCGTGTTTTCAGGTCACGTGGTCGATCCGGCGCATCGCCCGGATTTTATCTTCAACGATTCCAACGATGGCTGGTTCGGCGCCTTCGGCCCGCCGCAGCACCTCGCCCAGGCGCGGCTGAGAGCGATCGAGGAAGATCTCCCGATTCTTCGCTCGACGACCACGGGCATCAGCGCCGTGATCGACCGGCGAGGGGTGGTGCGCGATCACCTGGCTTCGCACAAGGCCGGCCGGATCGACGGATTCGTGCCGCCCGCCGGCCCGCCGACGGCGTTCTCGCGGCTGGGCAACCTGCTGCCGCTTGCCTGGGCGGTGGTTTTTCTATTGCTCGCTCGCGTTGCCATACCGAGGCGGCAAGGTTAGACCCGCCCGCGGCTCGTTCGGGCCAGGGATTTTCCGAGAGGATCGAAAGCACAATGCGCAGCAGTTACCTGTTCACGTCGGAGAGCGTGTCCGAGGGTCATCCGGACAAGGTTTCGGATCAGATTTCGGACGCGATTGTCGACCTGATGCTGTCGAAGGATCCGCAATCGCGCGTGGCCTGCGAG
>DATJHD010000177.1:0-4343 GCA_035494275.1 Croceibacterium sp. | reverse complement strand
CCGCAGCGGCTGCAAGGTCGGCACGCTCGGCGGCGGCGACGTGTTCACGACGCGCGGGCAACTGCGGATCCACAGCGGCAGCTGGGAAGACAACATCGAGGCCGACTTCACCGACGACCGCTCCGATGCGCCGGCCGAAACCCTGTTGCGCGGAAGCAACGGGGTGTCGTTCGCCGACAACACCCTGCTGCCCGACGGCAGCGGCCCGGCGCGGCCGCCGAACACGCCCAACGGCCTCGCCGTGTTCATCGCCAGCCCGTGGGGACAGTACTATGGCCTCGCCAGCCCGCTCGTGACCGGCGCGTTCCCGGCGACGTTGCAGAACCCGCTGTCGCCCGGAGCGGCGGCGCTATTGGCGGCGCTCAATCCCCAGGACCCCTACGTTTCCTACGCGATCTTCGGCAATCCCGGCGGAGGCAACGCGCTGGAGCAGTTCCAGAACCCGAACAAGAGCACGGTCAAGTCATGGGGTGTGTCGAACAACCTCGACATCAGCCTGACCGACAGCCTCGAGCTGCTCTCGATCACGGCCTATCGCCACTACACCGGCGCCTTCGGCCAGAGCGACTTCGCGCTGCCCGCGCGCGAGGCCTACAACGAGGTGGCGCACCACCAGTTCACCCAGGAAGTGCGCCTCAACGGCTCGGCGCTCGGCGAGCGGCTCCATTACACGCTCGGCGGGTTCTACCTCAGCACCGGCAACGACAACTCGGGCCGGGTGCAGACCGCCGGCTTCTCGATCTTCGCCGGGCCGGCGGGCACCATCCCGTTCCTCCTCGACATGTATGTCGACGACAAGTCGACGGTGAAGAACATCTCGGGCTTCGCCCACGCCGACTTCGCGTTCAACGACATCTTCTCGATCGAGGGCGGCCTGCGGTATTCGCATGAGAAGAAGACTTATTCGTACTTCCGCCAGAACGTCGGTCAGCCGCCCAACCTGCAGAGCCGATCGCCCGATACCACGATCGAGCAGTGGAACCCGCGCGTCTCGCTGAACGCCCAGGTGACGCCGAACGTGCTGCTATACGCGGCCTATTCGACCGGCTTCACCGCCGGCGGCAACGATCCGCGGCCGTTCTTTCCCGGCGACGTCAACCTGACCTTCGGACCCGAGCACGCGACCGCTTACGAGGGCGGCTTCAAGTCGCTGCTGTTCGGCCGGCGCGTGCGCTTCAACGCCGACGTGTTCTGGACGGACTACAAGGACATCCAGTCGTTCCTTTCGGCCAACACCAATGGCTGCGTGCCCGGCACCCAGCCAGCCGGCCGGCCGCCCTGCACGATCTTCTATTACGGCAACGGCGGCAACGCGCGGATCAAGGGCTTCGAAGCCGAACTGGAAGCAAGGCCTGTGCCCGACTGGCTGGTGACGGCGGCGCTCGGCTACACCGACTTCCATTACCGCAAGCTCGCGCCCGAGGTTAACCCGACGAACGATCTCAACCTCACAACGCTCGCCAGCCCGCAGACGCAAGTGCCCAAGTGGAAGCTGACCTTCGGCACCCAGTACGACATCGACCTCGGCTCCCACGGCAGCCTCGTGCCGCACGTCGACCTCACCTATCAAAGCAAGGTCTTCTACACGACCAGCCTGATCAATCCGATCCCGATCCAGCCCGGCTACGCGATCGTGAACGCGCGCATCACCTGGTACAGCCCGGACAAGTCGTGGCAGGTCGCCGGCTACGTCACCAACCTGACCGACAAGCTCTACTACGTCGGCATCACCGACCTGCTGAACAACTTCGGCTATGCCTATGGCCAGGTCGGACGGCCGCGGGAATGGGGCGTGTCGGTGCGGCGCACCTTCTGATCGGGACCGCCGGCGGCGGGCGTTCCTTCACCGCTCGCCGCCGGTACGAACGTTACGTTTTCGAGGGGGGTGAGGAGAGGAAGCGGGATGGCAAGCGTTCAAGGCGGCGGCAAGCTGGCGATGCCGTCGACATTCGAGCCCGGCGCGGGCGCCGCCTCCGCAGGGCCGATCGATGTCCCAGCCAATGACTTTGAGGCGTTCCCGCCGCCGCGCCAGGCTTGGTACACCGTCGGCGTCCTGGCGGCGATCACCACCTTCGCGCTGCTCGACCAGAACATCCTCGGGCTGCTGATCCAGCAGATCAAGACGGACTTCCAGCTGACCGACTCAGAGGCCGGTCTGCTGCTCGGGCCGACCCAGGCGATCTTCTATGCGCTCGTCGCCGTGCCGCTGTCGCGCTACATCGACCGCTGGACACGCAAGTGGATCATGCTCGGCGGCCTCGTCGTGTGGAGCCTCGCCACAGCCGCGACCGGGCTTGCCGCCAGCTTCGGGCAGCTGTTCGTTGCCCGTTTCTTCGTCGGCGCGGGCGAATCTTTCAACGGCCCGACGGCCTATTCGATCACCGCCGACTGCTTCCCGCGCGAGAAGCTGCCGCGCGCGATCTCGACGCTCCAGATCGGCTCCGTGGCCGGCAGCGGGCTGTCGCTGCTCGCCGGCGGGGTCGTGATCTGGCTGGTGGCCCACTGGGGCTCGCCCGACCTTCCGGTCGTCGGTGTGCTGCGCCCCTGGCAGGTCGTGCTGCTCGCCGTCGGCCTGCCGGGGCTGCTGGTTTCGCTGCTGGTGCTGACGATCAGGGAGCCGCCGAGGCGAAATCTGCGGCTGGCGACGAGCAGGACCGGGTTGCGCCAGACGCTGCGCTATCTATGGCTGCACTTCGCGGTGTTCGGGCCGATGTTCATCGGCCTGACGCTTGGCTCGCTGGACGTCGGCAGCCGCCTGTGGGGCGCGGCCTTCTTCCAGCGGACATACGGCTGGCCGCCGCAGGAATATGCCCTCGTCGGCGGCGTGGTCTCGCTGGTGCTCATGTCGATCGGCCTCGTCCTCGGCGCCAAGTGGGCCGAGTGGTTCCAACAGCGCGGCGATGCGGCGGGCATGTACCGCGTCATTCTCTACACCCGTCTCGTCGCCATTCCGTTCGCCATCCTGATGCCGATGATGCCGACGCCCGGGCTGTCGATGGCGTGCAACGCGGTCGCCTTTCTCATGCTCGGGATGAACGGGCCGATGCTCAACGCGGCGATGCTCGCGATCACCCCGAACGAAGTGCGCGGGCAGGTGATGACGCTCTACCTGTTCATCTACACCGTCGTCGGTGTCGGCCTCGCGCCGTGGATCACCGGCCTGACGACCGACTACGTGTTCACTTCGCCCGACGACCTGCGGTGGTCGATCGTGCTGCTGCACGTGATCTTCATGCCGGTGGCGCTCGCGGTCACCTGGCTCGGCCTCAAGGCCTTCCGCCGCGAGGTCGAGCGCCTGAACGCCGAGGACGCCGCTGCCGGTCAAGTGAATTGAGGAGAGGGGAACAATGCTCAAGACACCGATCGCCACCGCCGCCGCCTTGCTGATCGCGCTGCCGCTGTCCGCGCCATCGGCGGCGCAAGGTCCCGGCGGCGTCATTCGCAATTATGCGCAGCCTGTCCCCGCCCAGGGGGTCAGGCTGCCATGCGAGCGTGCGTGCATGGAGGATCTCGCGGGCAAGATCCTTACCGCGCTGGCGAGCCATAATGCGGCCTTGCTGCCGCTGGCGCAGAACGCCCGCTATACCGAGAACGGCCAGGAAATGGGCTTCGACAACGGCCTGTGGCAGACGATGAGCAAGGTTGGCGCTTACCGCCACGTGTTCGCCGATCCCGCCACCGGCCAGTTCGGCGTGTTCTCGACGATGGACGAGAACGGCCACGGCCTCGTCCTCGGCATGCGGGTGAAACTTCAGCTCGGCCTGATCAGCGAGATCGAGCTGATCACTTATCGCACCGGCGCCGGCCCGGCGTGGAACGACGCCGGCTATGCCAATCTCGAGAAGATGAAAGTCCCCGCCGCGCCGTGGAGCGCGCCCTCGAGCGGCCGCCGGCTCTCCCGGCAGGAGCTGGCGCAAGTCGCCAATTATTACTTCGAGGGCATCCAGAACAACGACGGCAAGGGCTATTACCCCTTCTCCCCGGACTGCAACCGGCTGGAAAACGGCACGGCGACCACCAACAATCCCGGGATCGTCAAGATGGGGCCGGTGGACATCGGCGGCATGGGCTGCAAGGCGCAGTTCGAAACGGGCCTCTACGGGGTCGTCACACTGGTCCATGACCGCCGCTTTGCCGTGATCGACGAGGAGCGCCAGGCGGTGTTCTCCCTCGCCGTGTTCGATCACTGCGGGTGCAAGAAGTCCCTCACGATGCCGAACGGAACGGTGGTGGACGTGGGCTTCTTCAACAAGCCTTCGAGCATCCTGCTGGCCGAGGCGTTCAAGATCGACAACGGGCTGATCCGGCAGGTCGAGGCGGTCGGTGTCGGCGTGCCGTATCAC
>DATJHD010000176.1:0-8352 GCA_035494275.1 Croceibacterium sp. | reverse complement strand
AGGTCGACCGGCAAGTCGTGCTGGCTGAAGCTCAGCACGCGCGGCTGCTTGCCGGGCTGGGTCTGCACGATCGTGCCGTCGAGCAGGCGCAGGATGATCGTGTTGCGATTGTCGGGCGCCGCGAGGAAGGTGCCTTCGCGGGCCGAAATCGACAACACTTGCCCCTTCTTGTCCTGCACGCGGGCGAAAATGCCCATCAGCCGCCGCCCGTCGTCCATGCTCTGCTCGATGCGCAGGGCCATGCGGTTCTTGAGGGTGGTGAACTCGCCGATCTTGATCGAGGCGCCAAGGGCGCCCGAGCGCAGCTCGAACGATTGCTCCTCGTAGGCATAGCGGGCGAGCGGCTGGAGATAGCCGACAATGCCGAAGTTGATGACGACGAGGGCGATGGCGATAAGGTAGGGCACGCGCAGCAGGCGAACATAGCTCCAGCCGACCGCGCGCAGCACGTCGAGCTCGCTCGACGTGGCGAGCTTGCGGAAGGCGAGCAGCACGCCGAGCATCAGGCCGAGCGGAATGGCGAGCCCGGCATACTCCGGAAACAGGTTGATCAGCATCTTGAACACGACGCCGATCGGCCCGCCCTGCACCGAGACGAACTCGAACAGCTTGAGCATCTTGTCCAGGATCAGGAGCGACGCGGCGATGCAGAACACCGCCAGCATCGGCAGCAGCACGAGCCGGAAGATATAGCGGTCGGTGGCTGTGATAAATCTCAACGGGTCTGTCGCGATCGGTCGGGCTCTCGGAACGGCGAGGCTATAGCGGCCTAGACCGCACGGGTCATTCCTGCAATGCGCGACCCGCCGATTGGTTCAGGCGCGCGGGGATCAGGCCTTTTCCAACGTGCATTGCAGCGGGTGCTGGTTCTGCCGGGCGAAATCCATCACCTGGTTCACCTTGGTCTCGGCGACTTCGTACGGGAACACGCCGCACACGCCGACGCCCTTCTGGTGGACGTGCAACATCACCCGCGTCGCCTGCTCGAGGTCCATGCGGAAGAACCGCTTCAGGACCATCACGACAAACTCCATCGGGGTGTAGTCGTCGTTGAGCATCAGCACCTTGTACTGGCTCGGCTTCTTCGGCTTGGCGCGGGTGCGGGTGGCGATGCCGACCTGGCCCTGGCCCTCGCGGATGCCGATGCCCGAATCGTCGTCGTCTCCCGCTGCTCGGGGGGCGGGAGGGCACGACGGACGAGAGGCGCGATTCAAGGTCATTGGCCGGCCAAGGATATCGTATCGCGCCGCCCCGCTGCAAGGTGTTGGGCTACACGCAGGGTTAACGCCCGGGAAAGGGAAAAACGGGCCGGACGGCAAGTTGCCGTCCGGCCCGCGCGTTCGGCCGGCAATGGGAGAGGAGAGATGCCGGCCCGGCTTGAAGCGGCTTAAGCGGCCTTCGAGATCTTCTCGGCGGCGAGGCTGATACGGCCGGAAATCGGCGCGAAGGTTTCGCCGGCAAGCTTGATCACCGCGTCGGTGTTCCTGGAGCCATAGGCCACCAGCGCATCGAAGTTGCGGCGGGCAAGCTTGCTCTGCAGCTGGATCAGTTCGAGCGGGGTCCTGACCGCGGCCAGTTCCTGGGCGTCGGCGGTCAGCGTCTCGAGGGCCGACCTCGCTTCCTCGACGTAGCTCCTGGTGAGGTCCTGCACGCCGGCGGCGTAGACCTTGCCGCTCTCGACGAGGGCCTCGACGTTGCCCCTGGCGAACTCGCTCGCCTCGGCGGCGAATTCGGCGCTCTTGTCGAACGCGGCCCTGGCCTTTGCCTGGGCATCGCTGATCGCATCGGTAATCGGCTTGGTGAAATCGGTCGTCTTGGCGGTTGCCATGTGCTCGTGTCCTGTTCGCGCCGTCGCAATTCGACGGTCTTGTTGCAGTGCACAAAGTAGCCCTCGCAACTGCGAAGTCAAGCGGAATTTGTGCAGTGCAACAAAATTCGCCTAGCGCAGCGCGACGTAGCGGCCGGGCGCGTCCTCGATCACCTCGTCGCCGCGCCCGCCCGGCTTGCGCTTGCCGCTCGCGGGCACCCGCGCGGAGCCGGACGCCTCGAGCCACGTCAGCCAGTCGGGCCACCAGCTGCCTTTGTGCTCCTCGGCGCCGGCGACGAATTCGTCGAACGAGGCGGCGGTTCCTGGGTTCGTCCAGTACTGGTATTTCCTCGCCGCGGGCGGATTGACCACTCCGGCGATATGGCCGCTTCCGGCGAGCACGAAGCGCATCGGGCCCGAGAACTGCCTTGTCATCTGCCAGACGCTCTCGGGCGGTGCGATATGATCCTCGCGCCCCGCCTGGATGTACGCGGGCGTCGCGACGAGCTTCAGGTCGATCGGGGTTCCATCGGCGACAAGCGCGTCTGACTGCACCAGCTTGTTCTCACGATAGAGGTCGCGCAGGTAGGCCTCGTGCCACTTCGCCGGCAGGTTCGACACATCGCCGTTCCAGTACAGCAGGTCGAACGCCGGGTAGTCTTCGCCGAGCAGGTAATAGTTGACGACGTAGTTCCAGATGAGATCCGCGCCGCGCAGCATGTTGAAGGTTGCGGCCATGTAGCGCCCGTCGAGATAGCCGCCCTGGCTTGCCTGCCGGATCAGCTCGAGCTGGGCGTCGCCGACGAAGTTCTTGAGATCGCCGGCTTGCGAGAAATCGACCTGGGCGGTGAGGAAGGTCGCGCTCTTCACCTTCGTCGCCTCGCCGCGCCGGGCGAGGATCGCGAGCGTCGCCGCGAGCGTGGTTCCGGCGACGCAGTAGCCGAGGGCGTGCACCGCCGGCACGCCGAGCCTCTGCCGCACGAAGTCGATTGCCTCGATCTCGGCGCGCACGTAGTCGTCCCAGGTCACCTCGGCCATGCTCGCGTCGGCCGAGCGCCAGCTGACGATGAACACCGTCAGCCCCTTGTCGACCGCCCACTTGACGAAGCTTTTCTTCGGATTGAGGTCGAGGATGTAGAACCGGTTGATCCACGGCGGGAAGATCACCACCGGGATTTCCAGCACCTCGTCGGTCGCGGGCGAGTACTGGATCAGTTGGTAGAGCGGCGTTTCGTGGACCACCTTGCCGGGGGTGCAGGCGATGTTCTCGCCGAGGCTGAACGCGCTTGCGTCCGTGTGGGTCAGCTGGCCCTTCTCGAGGTCGGCCGCGAGCCGCTCGATGCCGCGAACGAGGTTGGCGCCGTGCGTTTCGAGCGTGCGTTCGAGCACCACCGGGTTGGTCAGCGGGAAGTTCGCCGGGCTCATCGCATCGAGCACGCTCTTCACGGCGAAGCGCAACTGGGCGCGCTCCTCCTCGCTGATGCCGCGCACGTCGTCGACCATCTCGCCGAGCCGCTCGGCGAGCAGCAGGTACGTCTGGTGGATCAGCGCGAAGACCGGCTGCTCGGCCCAGGCAGGATCGGCGAACCGCGGGTCATGGCGCGGCAGCTCGGGTTCGCCCCCCGGCGGCTCGCCGGTTTGCTCGCCATGGGGCCCGATGCCGTACTGCCTGAGGATGTCCTGCCAAAGCTCCACGCCTTCGCGCCAAAGCTGCCGCTGGCGTTCGGGATCGAGCAGCGGAATCTGCTCCGACCACGCCTGCATCAGGCCAAGCCACTGCGCGGGATCGGCGAGGAACGCGACGGGCGCCTGTGGCACCTGCGCCTGCCGGTGAGAATCGAGCCACATCGACTGCAGTCGCTGCGCGGCCTCGCCCCATTCGGCGAGCGCCGCTTCGCTCGGCACGCTGGCAGCGATAAGCTGGCGTGCGGCCTCGCTTTGCGCCCGGAGCATCTCGGTGAAGATGTCGGCAGGTCCGCCCGCGTCCTTGGTCGCCATGAGCGCAAGGTAATGTCGAATTTTTGCAGTTGCGAGCAATCAATTGCATGGGCGAGGCAATTCCGTCACAATTGCCGGCCCGGATGCGGCATGGGGCCGCGACCGTGAACACAAGCCCAGAGGTCATGGATACCGAGTTCTACCGCATCAAGCGCCTGCCGCCCTATGTCATCGCCGAAGTCAACGCGATGCGGCACGCAGCACGCCAGGCGGGCAGGGATATCATCGACCTCGGCATGGGCAACCCCGACCTGCCACCGCCGCAACACGTGATCGACAAGCTGTGCGAGGTGGCGAGCAAGCCCAACGCACATGGCTATTCGCAATCGAAGGGAATCCCCGGCCTGCGCCGAGCCCAGGCGAACTATTACGGCCGCCGCTTCGGCGTCGAGCTCGACCCCGAGCGCGAGGTGGTGGTGACGATGGGCTCGAAGGAAGGCCTCGCCAGCCTGGCGACGGCGATCACCGCGCCGGGCGACGTCGTGCTGGCGCCGAACCCGAGCTATCCGATCCACACTTTCGGCTTCATGGTCGCCGGGGCGACGATCCGCGCCGTGCCGACGACGCCCGATGCGAACTACTGGGAAGCGCTCGACCGGGCGCTGCGCTTCACCGTGCCGCGGCCGAGCGTGCTGGTGGTGAATTTCCCCTCCAACCCCACCGCCGAGGTCGTCGACCTCGGGTTCTACGAACGGCTTGTCGCCTGGGCCAAGGAGAACAGGATCTGGGTCATCTCCGATCTTGCCTATTCGGAGCTCTATTTCGACGGCAGGCCGACGCCCTCGATCCTGCAGGTGCCGGGCGCCAAGGATATCGCCGTCGAGTTCACCAGCCTCAGCAAGACGTTCTCGATGGCCGGCTGGCGGATCGGCTTCTGCGTCGGCAACCGCGAGCTGATTTCGGCGCTGACCCGGGTCAAGTCGTACCTCGATTACGGCGCCTTCACCCCGATCCAGGCCGCCGCCTGCGCCGCGCTCAACGGCCCGCAGGACATCGTCGACCGCAACCGCGAACTTTACCAGAAGCGGCGCGACGTGATGGTCGAGGCGTTCGGCCGCGCAGGGTGGGACATCCCGCCGCCGCCGGCGAGCATGTTCGCCTGGGTGCCGCTGCCGCCCTCGCTCAGGCACATGGGCAGCCTCGAGTTCGCCAAGCAGCTTCTCACCCACGCGGAAGTCGCGGTTGCGCCCGGCGTCGGCTTCGGCGAGCAGGGCGAAGGCTTCGTGCGCATCGCCATGGTCGAGAACGAGCAACGCCTGCGCCAGGCGGCGCGCAACGTGAAGCGCTACCTCCAGCAGATGGGGGTCAACACGACCGCGGCTTGAGCCGGAATGCGGATAAGCGCTGGCGCGACGGGGAATCGCGGGTTACGCCGGGGGCAAAGAACAAACCCGAGAGGATGCCCATGGTCGCCGATGCGGAGCCCCGCACGCTCGATGTAACCCAGTTTTTCGAGAACACCGGTTTCACCCGGTTCCATGTCTGGCTGCTGGTCATTTCGTCGTTTGTCACCCTGTTCGACGGGCTCGACTTCTCGCTCATCTCTTTCACCATTCCGTACTTGCGCGACGAGCTTCACCTGACCGACGCCATGATGGGCAACGTCACCGCCGCCGCGTTCGTCGGGCAGATGGTCGGTTCGCTTTACGGCTCCTACGTCGCCGACATCTATGGCCGCCGCCCGGTGATCATCTGGTGCACCATTGCCGGCGCGGCGTTCACCTTCGTGACCGGCTTTGCGAGCAGCGCCGAGATGATCATCGTCTTGCGTCTGCTGGGAGGCCTCGCGATCGGCGGCCTGCTCGCGCCGGCGTGGTCGCTCAACATCGAATCGATGCCTTCGGGCATGAAGGCGACCGCGGTCACCATCATCATGCTCGGCTTCAGCATCGGCGGCGCGGCCGCCGGGCAGGTGACCAATCTTCTCGCGCCGGACCACGGCTGGCAGGCGGTCTTCTTCGCCTGCGGCGTCGGAACGATGGCTTTGGCGCTCATCCTCTTGTTCACCCTGCCCGAATCCGCTCGCTGGATGGTGGCGCGCGGCCGCGAGCCGGCGGTGGTCATGCCGATCCTCAGCCGCTTCAATCCCGGCCTCGAGATCGACCGCTATACCGATATCGTCCTGTCGGATGAAAACCGGTTCGCTTTCGATGACACCCACGACGCCAGCTTCATCAAGCGCAGCACGATGAATTTCCTGCGCACGATGGGTCAGCTGTTCCGTGGGACGCTGGCGTTCATCACGCCGGTCATCTGGTTCACCTATTTCTGCTCATCGTTCGCGATCTACATGCGGGTCAGCTTCGGCGTTATCTTCCTCGAACAGCTCGGCGTCGACCGTATCGAGGGCACCAATATCGGATCGTTCGGCGGCCTGGTCGGCGCCGTCGGCGCGGTGATCCTTTTGAAGTTCACGGAGAAGCGCGGCCCGCTTTGGATCGCGCTCGCGCCGCTGCTTGGCGTTCCGGCGATGCTGGCGGTGGGCTTTGGCCTGACCAGCGGACCGATGTTCATCCCGGTGGTGGTGCTCGGTACGATCTTCGTCGGCATCGGCCATGCCGCGGTGATCTCGATCACGACGATCTACTATCCCAGCGCGGTGCGCTCGACCGGCGGCGGCTGGGCGAGCTTTGTCGCCAAGATCGCCGCGGTCGCTGCGCCGCTGGTCGGCGCGGCGTGGTTCATTCATGACCGCGCGGCCGTGCTCAACGGCTATGCCTTCACCGGCTACTGCCTTGCCGGGGTCGTCGTCGGCATCGTCGCCCTGGCGTTCTACGCCCGCCGTCTTCACGCCGAACGGGAACTCGAAACGACCGAGCCGGTCGTCGCATGAGCATCGTGCGATCTTGCCTTAGGGACTGAGCCGATGATGTTCGCGAGGCGGCTGCGCGAGCGCGTGATGCTTGGCGATATCACGTGCAGCGTGCGCATCTGGCAGCGGCCGCGCGTCAAGGTCGGCGGCCGCTACCGCCTCGGTCCGGGAGAGATTCACGTGACCTCGCTGCGCGAGATCGAATGGGAGAAGATCACGCCCGCGCTCGCCCGGCGGTCAGGCTTCGACAATGTCGAGGACCTCCTGGCGGTGGCGAGGCACGGACGAGGAGACAACGTCTACCTCGTCGAGTTCGAGTTTCACGAAGCCCGGGCGTGATCGATGCTCACCAGCGCCGGGCGAAACCGCCGCGCAACAGCCTCAGCACCAGCAGCAGGACGATGGCGCCCACGACCGACCACAGCACGCTCATCACCGAGATGTCGCCGCTGAGGAACGAGGCGCCGCCGAAGATGAAGCTGGCGACGAGGGCGCCGAGGAACCCGACGACCATGTCGAAGATCACTCCGCCGCCGCCGCCGACAACCACGCTCGCGAGCCATCCCACGAGAATGCCGACGAGAAGCATGATGATAATACCCATGTTAACTCTCCTTCGCCGCGCCAAACTCGCGGGCAGGAGCGCTGGTTCCGCTAAGGCTTGGCCGCTTGCGCCTTTTGCGAGGCCGTCTCGGCAAAGCGCTTGACGTCGCCCAGCTTCGTTGGAGCCCGGTGACGCTGTATCACTCGGGCCGTCGCCGGAATTGGCCTGAAATGGCTTTCGTAACCGATGGAGGAGCCTATTCGGCCGGCACCGAATCGGCTTCGCCGCGCGCCCGCACGACCGCCCCATCGTCCGACAGGTGGGCACCCTGCGACCGCAGGATCGAGCGGACCTCGTCGACGTCGACCTCGCGCGGCTGCACGCCGCGGTTCGCCGCGACCGCCGCGCCCACGCCCGCCGCATGGCCGGTCAGCCAGCACTGCGGAATCTCGCGCATGAAGCCGTGGCTGTTGGCGTCGCAGCTGATGTGGCGGCCGGCCGCGAGCATGCCGTCGAGCGCGCGTGGCACCAGGCTGCCGTAGGGCACCGAGACGACCGGGAACTTCGGGCTGATCGAGGGACTGATGCCGACCTCGTCGGGCCGCGCCGTGCCGAGCGACCAGTCCTTGCGTTCGATCCGCGACACGCCGGCAAGCCGCCGGGTGTGGCGCACGCCGAGCTGGCTCGCGCTCTGCAGGCTGAAGCAGTTCTCGAACCCCGGGGCGTTCTCGCGGAAGAAGCGGGTATGCCCTTCCATCAGCCGGTGGCAGCGGATCTCGACCTCTGTCATGTCGTCGACGTCAAGCGCCGAGAGGCCCGACTGCCTCGGCCCGAGCCACATCGCGATGTCCGGCCGCCAGGTGACGTAGGGCGTCTGGAAGAAGCCCAGCTCCTCGCGGCCTTGCTCGACCAGTTGGCGCAATTGCTCGGGGTACAGCGTTTTCCAGTTGATCCAGCGGTTCATGTCGACCCCGCCGGCGACCCACGCGGTGTTCATCGAGTGGTGAACGTCGCCTTCCTCGATGTCGGTGTCGAACTCGGCCCCGGCGCGGGCGAACATGTCGCCGTCGCCGCTGGTGTCTACCACCACCTTGGCGAGCAGCGCTTGTCGTCCGCCCTTGCTCTCGAACACCACGCCCTTGGCGACGCCGTCCTCGACGATCGGCCGCGCGGCCCAGGCGTGGAACACGA
>DATJHD010000175.1:0-5110 GCA_035494275.1 Croceibacterium sp. | reverse complement strand
GGCAGCGCCCCGCTGTGGGGCACGCTGGCGGCTTCGGGGGCGCTGATGGCCCTGCACTGGGTCCTCGCCCATGCGGCCGCGGCGTCGTCGGCGCTATCGAGGCTCGTCGAGGGCGATCCCATCGAACTTGTCACCGCAGGTGAAGTCCAGCGCGGCGCGATGCGCGCCAATGGCGTCAGCCGCACCGACCTCGACGAAGCCCTGCGCAAAGCCAGCGTCGAGACGCCGCGAGAAGCCGCCAAGGTCACGCTGGAGCCGAGCGGCCGGCTCACCGTGGTCAAGGGGTCTGGTCAGCGCCAGTCGGGCGCGCAATATCCCTAGCCGGCCGGCCGGCGATCCGGCGCGAGTTTTCCCCATCAAGTTGCGGGCAGCGGTGGGCTTTTCAGGCCAAGAGAATATCCTGACAAGGCATGAGACCTCACCTCTCCGCGCCCTTCCTTCCATCGTCCAGCTCGCTTTCGCGCCGCCGCATCCTGGTGCTGCTGTCGTCGTCCGCCGCGTACAGCGTGCTCGCCGCGTGTGGTGGCGGCGGAGGCGGAGGCAGCCCGGCTCCGACGCCGATGCCAACGCCGTCGCCCACGCCGCCACCGCCGGTCAACGGGCCGGCGTGGTTCGGCTACGGCCACGATGCCCAGCACACCGCCCAGAGCGCCATCGCCTCGCAGGACCTCGCGCGCGTCACCTGGTCGTCGAAGGTCGATCTCGCGCCGCAATACACGCAAGGCGGTGCGCTACTGACGCATTATGGATCGCCGGTGGTGACGACCCACAACACCGTCGTCATCCCGGTGAAGACGGGGGCCTCCGGCGGCTACCGCGTGGAAGGCCGCAACGGGGCGAACGGTGCGCTGATCTGGTCGGTGACGACGGGCTACGTCAGCCCGCCGCACAACTGGGTGCCGCCCTACAACGTCCTGCTGACTGGCCAGGGCCGTGTCTATGCCGCCGATTCTGGCGGCAGGCTGTGGCGGCGCGATGACGGCGACGCGGCCAGCAGCACCACCGCGAGCCACGTGTTCTACGGCGCCGCCGCCTACGACGCCGATCCCGCCGCCTTCAACGCCAGCGTGTCCATCAACACTCCGCTGACGGCCGATGCCCAGGGTAACGTGTTCTTCGGCTTCCAGGTGACCGGCACCAATCCGGCGGGCCTGGTGAGCGGCATCGCGCGCGTGGCGCCGGACGGCACCGGCACCTGGGTCGGCGCCGCGGCGGCGGCCGGCGACGTCACCATCGACAAGCCGGCGACGAACTGCGCGCCGGCGCTGTCGCACGACGGCAGCACGCTCTACATCGCGGTCAACAACCTCCCCGGCGGCAGCGCCCCCTGGGGCTACCTGCTCGCGCTCGACAGCACGACGCTCGCCACGAAGGCGAAGGCCGACCTGCTCGACCCGAACACGGGCACGCGCGCCTGGGTCAGCGACGACGGCACCGCGGCGCCGGTGGTCGGGCCGGACGGCCGCGTGTTCTACGGTGTTCTGGAAGCGCAATTCCCCGCCCATAACGCGCGCGGCTGGCTGCTGCAATTCGACGCCTCGCTCAATCCCGCGGGAGCGCCGGGAAGCTTCGGCTGGGACGTGTCGCCGAGCGTCATCCCGGTCGCCATGGTGCCGTCGTACACCGGGACGTCGACCTACCTGCTCGCGCTCAAGTACAACAACTACGAAGGGGCCGGCACCGGCGACGGTTTGAACCGTCTCGCCGTGCTCGATCCGGGGGCGAGCCAGGCCGATCCGATCATCGCCGGCGTGCAGGTCATGCGCGAAGTGATGACCATCCTCGGGCCGACCTTCGATGCCGGCTCGACCACCGCGCGGCGGGAGTGGTGCATCAACACGATGGCCGCCGATCCGCAGCGCCGGTCGATCCTCGCCAACAACGAGGATGGCGTGCTTTACCGCTGGGACCTGACGACCAACACGCTGTCGCAGAGCGTGCGCCTGACCTCGGGCCTGGGCCAGGCATATACGCCGACGCTGATCGGCGCGGACGGCGCGGTCTACGCGATCAGCAACGCGACCTTGTTTTCGATCCGCGGCAGTTGAGCCTCGACGATTGGCCTCCTGCCGCCGGCGATGGGGAGAGGACCCATGGTGTACCGTTCGATCCTGATGGCGCTGCTGCTCGCCACGCCGGCAGTGGCGGTGGCGAAGGACGCCAGGCCCTCGCTCGAGCAGCGGGTGCGGCGCATGGAGGACGAGTCCGCGATCCGCAGGATCCTCATCGAGTACGGCGCCTATCTCGATGCCAAGGATTACCATTCGTATGCCGGGCTCTTCGCGCACGATGGTGTGTGGCAGGGCGGCTTCGGCACCTTCACGGGACCGGCGGCGATCGAGAAGATGCTGGTCGACAACCTCGGCGCACCTGAGCCCGGGTTCGTCAACAAGTCGAACTTCCATCTGCTGACCAACCCGATCGTCGAGATCGAGGGCGACCGGGCGCACGTCACCTCGAAATACCTGTTCTGGACGGCCGTCGACAATCGGCCGTCGCCGCTGCTGGCGGGGCGCTACGTCGACGATTTCGTGCGCGAGAACGGCGAGTGGAAGATTGCCCGGCGGGTCACCTGGGGCGCAATCCCGTTCCGCGATCCGAACGCGCCGGTGACTGCCGGGGGAGGGCCGGCCGCGGCCCCTGCCGCGCTCTCGAGCGAGCAGCGCCTGCGCCGCGCCGAGGACATTCTGGCGATCCAGCGGGTGATCACCGACTATGCCGCGCGGCTCGATGCCCACGATTTCGACGGCTATGCGGAGCTGTTCGCGAAGGACGGTACCTGGCAGACCGGCCAGACCGTCCGCCACGGTCCGTCCGAGATCAGAGCGATGCTGGTCGGCCTCTACGGCGAGCCGTCCAAGGGTTTCGTCAATGCCGGGAGCTATCACCTCGTCTCGAACATCGAGGTCGACGTCGACGGCGACAAGGCCGCGGCCCGCTCCCGTCACCTGCTGATGATGCGCGGGCCGGGCGGGCAGCCGATGCCGGCGCTCGCCGGATACTACGAGGACCAGTTCGTGCGCGAGGATGGCCAGTGGAAGATCTTCCGCCGCGTCGACCACCCGGTCATGCCGACCGCGGCGGAGTGGGCGAAGGAGATGGCGGCGCTGCGCAAGAAGTGAGCGCCTGGCGCGCTCATGCGGTCTCGGTCAGATAGCCGGCGATGTGCGCGTCAGGGCTGCTCGCGAGGAACTCCCACTTCTCGGCCGACCGCAGGAGCTGTTCCCTGATCTTGGGCAGGGTCGTCCTCTGCGCCTTTTGCCGCTGTCGCGAGGCGACCTTGAGGTAGCATTGCACCCACCTCACATCCTCGACGTCGATCTCCTGGCTCGAATTCGTGGCAACCTTGAACATGGCGGGCCTCCGCTGGGGTCAGAAGCGACTTGCCGGCCATTGGACGGGCTTGTCGCTGATTCCTGCCTTTTAGAAAGCGTCGCCGATTCGCACTTGGTCGGACGCGTCAATCCAGCGCTGCCTTGCAATAACCCCTGCGTGCCGCCACGAGGTTTCGATGACCGATGAATCCCCCTTGCGCGCCGCGATCATTCCCGTGACGCCGTTCGTGCAGAACTGCTCGCTCATATGGTGCAGCAAGACCATGCGCGGGGCGCTGGTCGACCCGGGCGGCGATCTCGACAAGCTGAAGGAAGGCGTGCGCCGGGCGGGGGTCGTGCTCGAGAAGGTTCTCCTCACCCACGGCCACGCCGACCATTGCGGGCAGGCGGGGATGCTGGCCGCCGAGCTCGGCCTGCCGATCGAGGGGCCGCAGGAGGCCGACCGCTTCTGGATCAGCCGCCTCGATGAAGACGGGGAGCGCTTCGGCCTGCACACCGAGGTATTCGAGCCGACGCGCTGGCTCGACGACGGCGACACCGTCAGCGTCGGCGAGGTGACGCTGGAGGTCATCCACTGTCCCGGCCACACGCCGGGCCACGTGGTGTTCTTCCATCGCCCGACCCGGTTCGCCTTCGTCGGCGACGTACTGTTCGAAGGCTCGATCGGCCGCACCGACTTCCCGATGGGCAACCACCAGGACCTCATCGATTCGATCACGCAGAAGCTCTGGCCGCTCGGCGACGAGGTCACCTTCGTCCCCGGTCACGGCCGCCCGAGCACGTTCGGCCGCGAGCGGGAGAGCAACCCGTTCGTGAGCGATGCGGCGCTGGCGGGCACGCGCTAGGCCACCCGGGCGACGAGCAGCAGCGCCGTGACCGTCAGAATGGCGAACGTCAGCATGTTCACCATCATGCCGATCATCCGCCCCTTGCCCCACTTGCCGCCGTCCATGCCGATACCGTGCAGCACCCGCCCTAGGAGGTAGACGCCGGCGAGGATCGCCAGCCACAAGCCGCCTCGCCCTGCAAGCTCGATGCCCGCCACGAGGATGAGGATTAGCGGCGTGTTCTCGGCGAAGTTGATCTGCGCCCGCATGCGGCGGGTCAATAGCTCGTTGCCGCCGTCCCCGACCCAGATGTTCTGGTCCGTGCGGACTTGCGCGATCCGCGTCGCGAGCCAGAAGTTGACCAGCGCGGCGACCGCCGCGGCGGACAACGTGATGGGTAAGACGGTCATGATCAAAGCCCTCCCGCGGCCCTTCGGTGCAAGCTAGGCCGCCTCGGCGTTCGCGGCAATCGGCACCGCTTGCGCCGGCGGCGAAAATCGCTATAGCGCGCGCCTTCACCGCACGGCTGACCGCCCGCCGCGCTTGTGCGCGTGCGGAGCTTAGCCTAGGGGCGGACACGAGAATTTTCGATTTTGACTGCTTAAGGAACAGGTGCCGGAATGGCTGTCCCCAAGAGAAAAGTATCGCCGCATCGCCGGGGCAACCGCCGCGCGCACGATGCCCTGAAGGTCGAGGCCTTTCACGAATGCGGCAACTGTGGCGAGCTCAAGCGGCCGCACAACCTGTGCCCCCACTGCGGGCACTACAACGGACGAGAGATCGTCTCCGTCGGGCTGTAAGGCCCCGCTCTGAGGGGGACTGACGCATGAGCCTGCCGCGTATCGCCGTTGACGCGATGGGCGGCGATGAAGGCGTGCGCACGATGGTTTCCGGCGCGGCGCTCGCCCGCCGGCGGCACGACCAGTTCAAGTTCCTGCTGGTCGGCGA
>DATJHD010000174.1:0-9692 GCA_035494275.1 Croceibacterium sp. | reverse complement strand
TTGATCCCGCAGCTTGCAAGACCCATGGCGGCAAGCGCGACGATTGCGAAGCGGCCGAGACGCGAAACGAACGACTTGGTCATTCAATCCTCCCAATGGGAACCGTGGTGTATTGCCTACATAGCACGCCTCGGGCCGGGTTCAAGATAATCGCAAGCGAGGTCGGGGTTGTGACCGCACCGCGGCGGTGGCAAGCTGGAGAAATTCCGGGTCTTGCAGGGAGATTTCGCCCATGTGGAAGGACTTCAAGGCATTCATCGCCAAGGGCAGCGTGATGGACCTCGCCGTCGGCGTGATCATCGGTGCCGCGTTCAGCGCCATAGTCACCTCGCTGACGGGCGACGTCATCATGCCTGTCGTCGGCTGGATTTTCGGCGGATTCGATTTCTCGAGCCATTTCGTGGTGCTCAGCCTGCCTCAAGGCTACCAGGGCTCGATGACCGACTACGTCGCGCTCAAGAAAGCCGGTGCGGCGCTGATCGGTTACGGCGCGTTCATCACCGCCTTGATCAATTTCCTGATCCTCGCGTTCATCATCTTCCTGCTGGTCCGTTTCGTGAAGAAGGTGGTCGAGGAAGTGGAGCGCAAGGGCGAGCCATCGCCGGCGGGACCGAGCGAGGTGGACCTGCTGACAGAGATCCGCGACGAGCTGCGCCGCAAGGGCTGAACCGCCCGTCCACTTCACATTAAGGCGCAAGGGCCTATATGAAGCCTCGCCGGTTTCGGCCGGCTATGGCGATAAACTGCGGTGTGCAATAGGCACAGCGGACCCGGGGGCAGTACCCGGCGGCTCCACCAGAAAGCCCTGGAATTCAGGGTGTTCTGACGGGGCCGAACCAGGATCGACGTGTGTTGAAAAGCACTGTTTTCGCCCGGGCTGAGTAACCCGTCAAAGGCTCAAAACACACAAGTGCCAACGATAACGAAGCACTTGCTCTCGCTGCGTAACCTGACGGCTTAACGGCCTGATCTTACAAAGCTTTGAGCACGGTTCGGACCGAACCGGGTAACAGAATCGGAAACCGGGGGCCCGGGGGAGCCCAGCAACAGAATCCCCCACCCATCCTCGTCCGGATACGATCCAAGGCGGCCGGCAAACGGCGATCCCCCGCGCTTGCGGTGCTCGCCACCGGCCGCTCGCTGCGCGCCGGTTCCTCGCCGCGCACCATTCCCGGCTCGCCGGGCATCAGCTCCGAAGGCAAATCGACGCGCTATTCGGCGTCGGGTCTCGCCGCTTCCTTTGCTGCCTGCTCGTATTTCAGGCAGTCGAGGATCTTGGCGCCGGCCATGAACACCGCGCCGGTGCAGGCGAGGTACAGGAGCTCGCCGCCATAGCCGGGAAACCGGTGGAGATAGACCACGCCGCGCTCGCAGGCGCCGAGGCCGAGCGCGTAGATGACGAGATAGGCTTCCCAACGGCTCTTGATGACGAAGAGGCGGCCGATCTTCCTGAGCATCGCGGTCCCTTAACCCGTTAACCTTTTCGGCCTCGTTCTACGCGCCAGGCCAGCTTTCAAGCACATTTCAGCGGTTAACGCACAACAAAGTGGAATGTGCCCCGACGGGGGACGGTCAGGCAAGGGCGTTAAGGTTGATTGCCTCGAGCAATACCCGCCTGGCATCGACGACCGCTCGGGCGAGGGTCTCCTTGCCGATATCCGCGGTGTCGATCTGCTCGGGCCACGCGCCCGCGATGGCGCGCTCGATGATCTCGGCCTTGGCTTCGTCGAGCAGGAACCGCGGATCGATGGTCGCGGGATCGGCCACGACCCTGAGGCGCAGGCAGGCCGGGCCGCCTCCGTTGGCCATCGACTGGCGCACGTCGACCGGCACCACGCGGCGGATCGGGCCGTTGCCGTCCAGCATTCCCTCCAGCCACCGGCGCACGGGCGCGCTGTCCCATGCCTCGGTGGGGATGACGAGCCCCATTTCGCCGCCCGGCAAGGTGACCAGCTGGCCGTTGAACAGGTACGAGCGGACGGCTTCGCCGAGGCTTACCTGGGATGCCGGCACGATGACCAGCTCGACCTCGGGGAATTTTTCGCGAATCGCCGCGCAGGTTTCCGCCGGATCGGCGAACGCCTGCTCGTGCGCCAGCAGCACGCGCTCGTTGGCGACAGCGACCACGTCGTTGTGAAAGGCTCCTGCGGCAATCGCCTCGGGGCTCTGCTCGACGAACAGCACGCGCTCGGGATCGAGCCCGTGGCGGCGGGCAACGACGCGGCTCGCCTGCTCGTGCTGGCGCACGGGGAAGGGCCCGCCGCGGCGCCCGTGGACGAACAGTTCCAGCCCTGGTTCGCCGTGAGCGGTCGTCAGCCGCATGTGGTTCGCCGCGCCTTCGTCGCCGAAGCAGGGCGGAATGGGCCCATGCACGGCGAAATGCGCGCCGTCGGCGAAGGCAAGCTGCAATTGCTTGAGCGTGTCGGGCCATTCGTGGGCGCGATGCGGCATCGTCACCAGGTTGGCGACGGTGAGGTGACAGCGGCCGTCATGGGTGTCCGGCGCAGGGCTCACCGTCGCCGCGTTGGCTGTCCACATCGAGCTCGCCGACCAGGCTCCGGCGATCAGCACGGGATCGGTGGCTTCGTCGGCCGCCAGCGTCTCGAGCCAAGCTCTGTCGGGCCGTGGGAGCGGCACGAAGAAGCCTTGCGCCAGTCCGAGCGCCATGTTCGAGCGCATCTTGGCAAGGCCCTGCAACGCGGCGGCGCGCGGGTAGGACACGTCCCCGGCATGCGCGGTCGCCGCCAGGTTGCCGAGGCTGAGGCCGGCGTAGTTGTGGGTAGGGCCGACGATCCCGTCGAAATTGATTTCGACTATGCGGGACTTTGCGCTCAACGCGCGACGCTCCACACGATATCGCCTTCGCCAGCCTTGAGCAGCGCGGCGGCGGCTTGATCGATTTCCACGCCATCTCCGCTCAATCGGCGAATCCCGTAACAGCAGCGGAAGCTCGCCAGCCCACCGGTTGCCAGAAGCGCCTTGTCGCCCTTGGCCGATTTTGTCCCCGTCACCTTCGCCGCCATCGCGTCGCGGATGCTGGCGACCTCATCGGTGCGCGCGGTCATTGTCGGCCCGCCGTCGAAGATGTCGACGTAGCACTCGTAGCGGAAGCCCTCGTTTTCGAGCATCCGCATCGCCGCGCGGCCGGAAGGATGCGGCAGGCCGATGACCTTGCGCGCGCTTTCCGGCAGCATGGCGACATAGACCGGGTGCTTGGGCATCAGGTCAGCGATGAACTGATTGCCGTGAATGGCGTTGAACTCGTCGGCTTCCTGGAAGCTCATGCCGAAGAACTTGCCGCCGATCGCATCCCAGAACGGCGAGCCGCCGCGCTCGTCGATAATGCCGCGCAGTTCGGCCAGCACACGCTCGCCGAAGCGCGCGCGGTGCGCGGCGATGAACAGATAGCGGCTGCGCGCCAGCAGCAGCCCGAGCCCACCGGCACGCTCCGATGGATGCAGGAACAGGCCGCCGACTTCGGTCGAGCCTTCGAGGTCGGTGCAAAGGCTCAGCAGCTCCGCCCGCACGGTTCGGTCGAGCTCCTGCGAATACTGCGTCAGCGCGTGCAGGCGGTAGGAATAGAACGGCCAGCGCTGCCCGACTCGCGAGAAGATCTGGCACGTGCCGCGGACCTCGCCGGTGTCCGCGTTCTCCAGCACCAGGACGAAAAGTTCGTCCGCGAGGTTGTCTTCCGTGCGCGCGAACGCTTGCGCCGATCGCTCGAGCTTGGCGCGCAGCGAGTTGCGGTCTGCCGGCAGGTTGGTGAACCCGCCGCCGGTGAGCTTGGCCATTTCGTAAAGCGCCTGCAGGTCGTCGCCGGTGGCCGCGCGGATGACGAAGCTCATGCCAGGGCTCCCAGGGCCAATCGCTGCAGCACCACGGCCGACAGCGCGGCGCGTTCGGCGAGCGACGAGACGATCAGGTACTCGTCCGGCGAATGGATCGCTCCGCCGCGCACGCCCATCGTATCGACCACCGGTATGCCGCAGGCGGCGATGTTGTTGCCGTCGCAAACTCCGCTCGAGGGTTGCCACCCGAGCCGCCGGCCGAGCGCGGCGGAAGTGTCGGCGACGAGATCGAACAGCTTCTGGGCCTGCGCGTCGACGGGCTTGGGCGGGCGGGTGATGCCGCCGTGCAGGTCGATCGCAACCTCCTGGTCGGCTTCGACCGTGCGCATCAGCGTCTCGAGGCTGCTTTGGAACGCGGCCGCGGCCTCGCTCGTCCTCGGGCGGATGTTGAAGCGCAGCACGGCATGATCCGGCACGACGTTGTTCGCCGAGCCGCCGTCGATCTTCGCCGGGTTGACCGACAGATCAGCCCGCTCCAGCGCCTTCAGCTCCAGCGCCAGCGCCGCCGCGGCCACGACGGCATTGCGCCCGTCGTGCGGATTGCGCCCGGCATGGGCCGAGCGGCCCGTCACCACCAGCGAGAAATTTCCGCTCCCGCCGCGGGCATGGGCAAGGGTGCCGTCGGGCAGCGCCGACGGCTCGTAAGTCAGCGCCGCCGCCTTGTCGCGGGCCAATTCGGCGATCAGCGGGGCGGACGATAGCGAGCCGGTTTCCTCGTCGGAGTTGATCATCACGTCATAGCCGACGGCGCGCGCCGCAATGCTCGCTTCGAACGCGAGCAGAGCGTGCAGGATCACGGCGAGGCCCCCCTTCATGTCGGCCGCGCCGGGCGCGTTGAGCGTTTGCGCATCGCGCCAGGTGCCCGCCTGGAACGGGTGCTCGGCCGGAAAGACGGTGTCCATATGTCCGGTGAGCAGGAAGCGACGCCCGGCATCCGGGCGAACCGACAGCACGAGATGGCGCCCGTGACGCTGTTCGCAAGCGCGGCCCTCGGCATCCACCGTCGTGACGGGGCCAGGCTCACGCAGCTCGATTTCGCCGGGAAGAGCCGAGAAAGCATCTGCTAGTTCAGCCGCTTGGCGGGCCAGTCCCGCGAGGTTGCCAGTGCCGCTGTTGATCGCGCTCCAGCGTTCGGTTTGCGCGAGCATCGCCGATGGCTCGATCGGTTCGATCAGCGTCCGTTCGTCTGGCCCGAGCAGTTTCATTCGAAACGACTTAGCCGTTGCGCGCGGCCTGTCAAACCGGCCGGCCAATCCCGCACTCGCGCCGGTGTAAACCGCTGCAATGGCACGCACTGCAGCTTCCCATCCGAAGACTCGCACGCTCTGGCGGAATCGGATTGTTGGTGCCCGGCCGTTTCTCTTGGGCGTTAACGTCGACTAGACTGAGGAGACCTTTATGCACCATTCCCTTCACAAGCTCATGCCAGCTGTGGCGATCCTGACGGCTTCCCTGGGATTGGAGGGCTGCGCGACCAAGGACTATGTCAACACGCAAATCGCAACTGTTAACCAGCGGATTGACGGGCTCGAGGCGCGGCTGAACACGACCGACAGCACCGCCCAGGCCGCCCAGGCGGCGGCGCAAGCCGCGGCCGGCCAGGCGCAGCAGAACGCGCAGAGCATCCAGACGCTGAGTGGGCGGGTAGACAGCCTCGAGCAGCAGATGGCGCAGCGCAAGAGGGCGCGTAACTGAGGCCCGGGATAACGAAAGTTCGCGGTGAAGTGATTTCTCTCTTGGGGGGCGTTCCGAAGCGCGCCGATGTCTCGCTTCGGATCATGGGCAACGTCGCCTGCGCCGTGGCTCTTGCCGCGGCGCTCGGTGCGTCCGCGCCCGCGCTTGCCGGGGCGCCCGCGCCCGCCAAGCACCAGGCGACCGCCAAGTCCCCTTCACTGGCCGGGCCGCTGGACCCTCGGCAGGCCCAGCCGGACGATCCGCCGATCGAAAAATCTCACGTCGCCGCGCGCGTGGCCCGGTGGGTCGCTGCATCGAACGACAATGGCGAATACCCCTACATCATCGTCGACAAGCAGGCGGCGAGGCTGTTTCTGTTCGACGCCGACGACAAGGAAATCGGCGATGCGCCCGTGCTCGTGGGCATAGCCATCGGGGACGACTCTTCACCCGGCGTGGGTGCGAAGAAGCTGGCCGACATCGGCACCGCGGAAAGGACCACCCCCGCCGGCCGCTTCTTCGCCAAGTTCGGCCTCGCGGTCGGCCACGAGCGCGTGCTGTGGGTCGACTACCATGATTCCGTCGCGCTTCACGCGGTGGTCACGACCAACAAGAAGGAGCATCGTCTCGAGCGCATCAATTCGCCGGAAATCGACGACAACCGGATCACGTTCGGGTGCATCAACGTGCCGACGCAGTTCTATCTCAAGGACATTCGTCCGCTGTTCCAGAAGGCCGGCGGGGTGGTTTACGTCCTGCCCGACGTGAAGCCGCTCGAGGACGTCTTCCCGCGCGTGCGTCTGCTCCCTTACCTCGACGTGACAGCGGATGATGAAACCGAGGCGTCGAAGGCGCGGGACGACGCTCACGGATAGCCCGGCCGGCTAATCGGCGCAGAGCACTCGGGCGATCTCGACGAACTCCGCAATGCTCAGCGTCTCGGCGCGCCGGGTCGTCTCGATGCCGAGCGTCTCCAGCGCGCCAAGCGCGCCCGGCACGCCTTTCAGGCTCTGGCGGAGCATCTTGCGGCGCTGGCCGAACGCCGCTTGCGTAACCCGTTCGAGCGTGCTGGCAGATACCCCGGCCGGCATCGGCGAGGGCGTTGCGTGAACCACGGCGCTCATCACCTTGGGAGGGGGGGTGAAGGCGCTGCGATGCACTTTCATCGCCAGCCTGGCCTTGCTGCGCCACTGGGCCAGCACCGCCAGTCGCCCGTAGGCGGCGCTGCCCGGCTCGGCGACGATCCGCTGCGCGACTTCCAGCTGGAACATCAGCGTCAGCGACCTCCACAATGGCGGCCAGGCCTCGCCGGATAGCCAGCGGGTGAACAGCGCGGTGCCGACGTTGTACGGCAGGTTGGCGGCGACGGCATAAGGCTCACCCATCAGGGCATCGTGGTCGAGCGCGACGGCATCGCCTTCGACCACCCTTAGCTTGCCCGGGTAAGCTTGCGCCAATTCGGCGAGCGCGGGCAGGCAGCGGCGGTCCATCTCGATTGCGGTCACCCGCGCGCCGGCGCGCAGCAGCGCACGCGTCAGCCCGCCCGGGCCAGGGCCGATCTCGAGCACGGCCCTGTCCGCCAGGTCGCCGGGGATCGCCGCGATGCGGGCGAGCAACTGCTCGTCGAGCAGGAAGTTCTGCCCCAGAGCCTTCGACGCGCTCAGCCCATGGCGCGCGATGACTTCGCGCAGCGGTGGAAGGCTCACGCGCACGAGGCCCGCCGCGCCGCCGCCTCGCCCGCCATGCGGATGGCGGCGATGGTCGCTCCCGCATCCGCAAGACGCTTGCCGGCGATCGCAAACGCGGTGCCGTGATCGGGCGAGGTGCGCACGACAGGCAGCCCGAGGGTCATGTTCACGCCGCGGTCGAAATCGAGCGCTTTTAGCGGCACCAGCGCTTGGTCGTGATACATGGCGATGGCGACGTCGTAGGTTGATCGGGCGCGCGAAGCGAACAGCGAATCCGCCGGATGCGGGCCGCTCGCGTTGATCCCTTCGGAGCGCAAGGTCGCGATCGCCGGGGCGATGATGCGCTGCTCCTCGTCACCCATGCGGCCGTTTTCACCGGCATGAGGATTCAGTGCGCAAATGGCAAGGCGGGGGCTGCGGATGCCGAAATCCCCTCGCAGCCCCTCGGCGACGATCCTCGCGCGGCGGACGATCAGCTCGGTCGAAAGGATTTGCGGCACCGCGGCCAGCGGCACATGCACGGTGAGCGGCACGGTCCGCAGGCTCGGCCCGGCGAGCATCATAACCGCGTCCTCGGCCGCAACTCCGCAAGCCCGGGCGACGAACTCGGTCTGGCCAGGGAAATCGAAGCCGACTTCGGCCAGCAGGGCCTTGGCGACCGGCCCGGTGACGACACCGCCCGCCTCGCCGGATAGGGCCAGCAAGGTCGCTTCCTTCAACGAACCGAGCGCGAGGCTCGCGCCGCTCCGGTCCGGTCTTCCAGGGTCGTACCCACCGTCGTGGTCACCGATGACCGGAAGCGCCCGGGCGAACGCCTGCGCGGCGTCGGCCGTCGATGCGACGGCTTCGATGGGGATGCCCAGTCCCCGTGCCCGAGCCGCTTCCCGCAGCAATCCGGCGCCGCCCCCGACGAAAAACGGCGGCAGCCGCTCCTCGACGCGCCGCGCCCACGCTTCGCAGATCAGCTCCGGGCCGACGCCCGCCGGATCGCCGAGCGAAACCGCGAGCGGCTTCACGTCAGTCGTCGTATTCGATCACCGCATCGCGGCGCAGGTCGCGCAGGTAACGCTGCGCGCGCTTGCCGACGCGGTCGTCCTCGAGCTGCGACTGGATGTCTTGCAGGTTAGGCCCGGCATCCGATTTCGGGTCGTCGCGGCCGCACAGCATCAGCACGCGCACCCCGTCGTTCTGCGTTCCGAACGGCGTCGTCGACTCGCCGACGTTCAGCTGCAGAATCTGTTGTTGCAACACCGCGGGGAGCTGCCGCGCGGTGATCTGGTCGTTGTCGACCACCTGGGCGCCCATCGCCGCGGCGGCGGCATTGGCTTCGCCGCATCCATGAATTGCCTTCACGGCTTCGGCAAAGTTCTGGGCCTTCTGCTTGAACTCGGCCTCGGTCGCGCCTTTGGGGAAGTCGATCGCGATCTGCTTGAGGCTCAGCACCGCATCGCGCGGGTCGGAAACGCCGATCTGGCGCTTGTCGATCAGGGCGAGGATGTCGAAGCCGCCGGGGATTTCGAGCGGTCCGACAAGCTGGCCCGGTTCCAGTTGCTGCACCGCCGCTTCGAGTGTCGGATTCTGCAGCTGCTCGAGCCGGATCCACCCGAGCTGGCCGCCGACGGCCGCCGTCGAGGCCTCGGAGAACTGGCGCGCGTAGGCGGCAAAGCTGCCGCCCTGCTTGATCTGATCGACGATCTTCTTGGCGTTCTGGAAAACCGCATCGCGCGTCTGCGGCGTGTCGGAAAGGAAGATTTCGCCGATGTTGTACTCGGACGTGCCCTTCGACGACTTGATGCGGTCGTAGACCTCCTTCACTTCTCCTTCGGAGACGTTGACGAACGGGGAAATGTTGCGCTGGATCAGGTTGTTCCACGCAAGCTCGCCTTCGATCTGTCGCTTGAGCGAGGCGGGGGAGGAGCCGATCGACCTCAGGTACTTGTCGAGATCGGCGGTCGAGCGGCCGAACTTCTGCGTCGCCAGGCGCTGGTAGTTCTGCTCGACCTCGTCCGGCTTGACTTCGATGTCCTGCGCCTTGGCTTCCTGGATCTCGATCGTCTCGTCGATAAGGTTGCGCAGCACCTGCAGACGCAGGGCTTGCAGCTCTTCGTCAGAGATCTTCGCGCCTTCGTTGGCGGCGATCACCAGGGCGACCCTTTGGTCGACATCGGTTCCGGTGATGATCGCGCCGTTGACCTTGGCGGTGGCGTGGCGCTGGTTGGGGTCCATCTTGCCAAGCAGCTTGACGTCGCTCGGAATGTTGAACCCTGCCTGCGCGGCGGCATCGTTCGGATTGTCCTGGGCGCCGGCGATGCCGGCCACGAGAAGGCAGGCACCGGCCGTCGCGGCCATGCGTCCGAATCTAGAAATTCGCCTGGCGGAACCGATCACTTAAAATGCCCTCCATCGGCGCGGCGCGCGCCGGTCACCATGGCGCGCGGGTGCCGCCTTGCGGCTGAACCGAACCTGAGCGCCCGCCCAATGC
>DATJHD010000173.1:0-5002 GCA_035494275.1 Croceibacterium sp. | reverse complement strand
CACCCAGTACACCTATTTCCAGCAGATGGGCGGCTTCGACTGCAAGCCCGTGGCGGGCGAGCTGACCTACGGCCTCGAGCGGCTGGCGATGTACATCCAGAACGTCGACAACGTGTACGACCTCGACTTCAACGGGCGGGGGGTGACGTACGGCGATGTCTTTCTCGAGAACGAGAAGCAGATGTCGAAGTGGAACTTCGAAGTCGCCGACACCGATGCCCTGTTCGACCTGTTCGCCAAGGCCGAGGCCGAGTGCCGCAACGCGCTTGGCGCCGGCGTGCCGATCGCCGCCTACGAGCAGGCGGTCGAGGCGAGCCATGTGTTCAACCTCCTGCAGGCCCGCGGCGTGATCAGCGTGCAGGAACGCGCCAGCTACATGGGCCGCGTGCGTGACCTCGCTCGCGGAAGCTGCGAGGCCTACATGGCCAAGGAAGCGCAGCGCTGGGCCGCAGACTACCCGGGGTGGTCGGCGTGACCGACTTGCTCCTCGAACTGCGCTCCGAGGAAATCCCCGCGCGGATGCAGGCCGGCGCGCGGGCGGATCTCGAGAAACTGTTCCGCGCCGAGATGCAGGTGGCGGGCGTCGCCGTAGGTGAGGTGACCGTGTGGTCCACCCCGCGACGCCTGGCGCTGATCGCGCGCGGCTTGCCTGAGCAGACCGAGGCGGTTCGGGAAGAAACCAAGGGACCGCGCACCAGCGCACCGGCGCAGGCGCTCGATGGCTTCCTGCGCAAGACCGGCCTCACGCAGGACCAGCTCGAAGACCGCGACGGGGTGTGGTTCGCCGTTGTCGACAAGCCGGGCCGCTCGGTGAAGGACGTCCTCGCCGAAGCCGTTCCCGCCATCGTCGTCGCTTTCCCGTGGCCCAAGTCCATGCGCTGGGGAGCCGCCTCGCTCAGCACCGAAAGCCTTCGTTGGGTCAGGCCCTTGTCCGGCATAGTTGCCATCTTCGGTGAAGACCTCGTCGAATGCACCGTCGGCGACGTCGCCAGCGGCTACATGACGCTCGGCCACCGCTTCCACTGCCCGGGCCCGATCACCATCGGCTCGGTCGCCGACTACCAGGAAAAGCTGCGCGCCTGCCATGTCGTCGTCGACCATGCCGAGCGACAGGACCTGATCCGCGACGGCGCGGCCAGGGCCGCCGCCGATGCCGGCCTCGCGCTGGTCGAGGACGAGGGCCTGGTGGTCGAGAACGCCGGCCTCACCGAATGGCCGGTGCCGCTGCTCGGCCGCTTCGACGAGGCGTACCTCGACGTGCCCCCCGAGGTCATCCAGCTCACCGCGCGGGTGAACCAGAAGTATTTCGTGTGCGAGAGCGCGGGCACGCTTGCCAATGCCTTCGTGTGCACCGCCAACATCGAGGCGACGGACGGCGGCGCGGCGATCGTCGACGGCAACCGCAAGGTCCTCGCCGCGCGCCTTTCCGACGCGCGCTTCTTCTGGGAGCAGGACCGCAAGGCGCCGCTGTCGGAGCATGCGAAGAAACTCGAGCGGATCACCTTCCACGACAAGCTCGGCACCCTCGCCGACAAGGTCGAGCGCGTCGCCGGGCTGGCCAGGTGGCTGGTGGAGGAGGGGATAGTCACAGCTTCCTCATCGTCTCGCGACGAAGGGGATCGCGCGCGGCTTGCCGCTCTCGCCGAACAGGCCGCGCGTCTCGCCAAGGCCGACCTCGTCACCGAGATGGTCGGCGAGTTCCCCGAGCTGCAGGGCCTGATGGGCGGCTACTACGCCCGCGCCGAGGACCTGCCGGCGCAAGTCGCCGACGCCATCCGCGACCACTACAAGCCCGTCGGCCAGGGCGACGAAGTCCCCACCGCGCCGGTGACGGTGGCGGTGAGCCTGGCGGACAAGCTGGATACGCTGGCGCACTTTTTCGCGTTCGACGAAACCCCGACCGGGTCAAAGGACCCGTTCGCGCTGCGTCGCACCGCTATTTCGATCATCAGGCTGCTGGTTGAAAACGCTGTGAGAGCAAACCTTCGCCAAGTCATCGCTCGCGCGCTCCCGCAGCCGGGCACGGACGTGTATGCTGCCTTTGAAGCCCTTTATCGGAGTCCCGATGAGGCACTCGCCAAGGTCGATGCCGCCATCCAGCGCACCGTGGACTTCTTCGCCGATCGCCTCAAGGTCCAGCAGCGCGAAGCCGGCGTTCGCCACGACCTGATCGATGCGGTGTTCGCGCTCGGGAACGAAGACGACCTCGTGCGCCTTCTTTCCCGGGTGAACGCCTTGCAAAACTTCATCAGGACCGACGACGGCGCCAACCTGCTGGTCGCCTACAAGCGCGCGGCCAACATCCTCAGGAAGGAGAACTGGCAGGGCGCGGAGGGCGACATCCCACGCACCGGCGAGGAGGACCCGTTGGCGCTGGTCGACGATCCCGAACTCAAGCCGGTGGTCGAGGCACGGCTGGCCGAGAAGAAGAAGCTGTCCTATTCGCCCGAGCCGGCGGAACGGGAGCTGACCGAGGCGCTCGATTCCGCCGAGCCGAAAGCCCGCGCCGCCGTCGAAGCCGAGGACTTCGAGGCTGCGATGGCCGCGCTCGCCACCTTGCGCGCCCCGATCGACCGGTTCTTTGACACGGTGACTGTGAATGACGACGACCCGGCGAAGCGCAGCGCCCGGCTCGACCTGCTCGCGCGCTTCCGCGACGCGGTGCACCAGGTGGCGGACTTTTCGAAGATCGAGGGGTGAGGCGCTCCCGCTTCCGGCAAGACTTGCATCGCTCGCCCGTGAAAAACAACAAAAGCCTGATGTGATTTTCGCGAGAATCACGCATGCGAAATTCGTGACATTCCCAAGGAGCCGAAAGCCCATGCAGACAGTCTACCCTTTCGGCGGCGGCGCCGGCAGCGACGATCCGAGGGCGAGGGACAGGACCGTCACCGGGGGCAAGGGGGCCAACCTTGCCGAGATGGCGAGCATCGGCCTGCCGGTGCCGCCGGGCTTCACCATCACGACCGAGGAATGCGTGCGCTACCTCAAGGAGGGTGCGGACTTCTCGGACGACTTGCGGCGTGAGGTCGCTGGCGCGCTGAACCATATCGAGAGAGCCGTCGGCAAGCGGTTCGGCGACGCGGCCGACCCGCTGCTCGTGTCGGTCCGCTCGGGCGCCCGCGTCTCGATGCCGGGGATGATGGACACGGTGCTCAACCTCGGGCTCAACGACGAGACGGTGAAGGGCCTTGCCGCCGCCTCGGGCGACGAGCGGTTCGCGTGGGACAGCTACCGCCGCTTCATCCAGATGTATTCCGACGTGGTCCTCGGCCTCGACCACGGATTGTTCGAGGAAGCGCTCGAGGTCGCCAAGGAAGACCGCGGCTACCACGCCGACACCGAGATGACCGCCGCCGACTGGAAGGAACTGGTCGGCGCATACGAGGCGATCGTCGTCCGCGAATACGACAAGCCGTTCCCGCAGGACGTCAACGAACAGTTGTGGGGCGCCATCGGGGCGGTGTTCGACAGCTGGGATTCCGATCGCGCCAAGGTCTATCGCCGCCTGAACGACATCCCCGGCGACTGGGGCACCGCGGTCAACGTCCAGGCGATGGTGTTCGGCAACATGGGCGAGACCAGCGCCACCGGCGTCGCCTTCACCCGCGACCCCTCGACCGGCGAGAAGGCCTATTACGGCGAGTGGCTGGTCAATGCCCAGGGCGAGGACGTCGTCGCCGGCATCCGCACGCCGCAGTACCTGACGAGGGTCGCGCGCGAGCGGGCCGGGGCGCGTGCGCCGTCGATGGAAGAGGCGATGCCCGGGGCTTACGCCGAGCTCGCGCGCGTGTTCGAGCTGCTCGAGGCGCACTACAAGGACATGCAGGACATCGAGTTCACGGTCGAGCGCGGCAAACTGTGGATGCTGCAGACCCGCACCGGCAAGCGCACCGCGAAGGCGGCGCTCAAGATGGCCGTCGACATGGTCGGCGAGGGGTTGATCGACGAGAAGACGGCGATCCTGAGGGTCGATCCGATGGCGCTCGACCAGCTGCTGCATCCGACGCTCGATCCCGCTGCCAGGCGCGAGGTGCTGGCCAAGGGCCTGCCGGCAAGCCCCGGCGCGGCCTCGGGACGGATCGTGCTCGACGCCGACACCGCGGAAGGCTGGGCGGGGCGCGGGGAGAAGGTCATCCTCGTGCGCGTCGAGACCAGCCCGGAGGACATCCACGGCATGAACGCCGCCAAGGGCATTCTCACCGCCCGCGGCGGGATGACCAGCCACGCGGCGGTGGTCGCGCGCGGGATGGGCCGGCCGTGCGTCTCCGGCGCCTCGCAGGTGTCGATCGACCTTGCCTCGCGCACCGCCCGCATCGGCGAGGCGCAGCTCGCAGAAGGCGACACGATCACCATCGACGGCGCGACCGGCGAGGTGATGAGGGGCGAGGTGGCGACCGTCGAGCCCGAGCTCGCCGGCGATTTCGGCACGCTGATGGAGTGGGCCGACAGGCATCGCCGGATGCGCGTGCGGACCAATGCCGAGACGCCGCACGACTGCGCCACCGCGCGCAAGTTCGGCGCCGAGGGCATCGGCCTGTGCCGCACCGAGCACATGTTCTTCGACGGCAAGCGCATCGCCGCGGTGCGCGAGATGATCCTCGCCGACGACGAGGCCGGCCGCCGCCGCGCGCTCGCCAAGCTGCTGGGAGAGCAGCGCGGCGATTTCGTGCAGATCTTCGAGACGATGGCCGGCCTGGCATGCACCATCCGCCTGCTCGACCCGCCGCTGCACGAGTTCCTCCCCACGGGCGACGCCGAGTTCGCCGAGCTCGCCGAAACGAGCGGGGTTTCCGCCGCCCACCTCAGGCGCCGCGCCGCCGAGCTGCACGAGGCCAACCCGATGCTCGGTCACCGCGGCTGCCGTCTCGGCATCACCTACCCCGAGATCTACGAGATGCAGGCGCGGGCGATCTTCGAGGCCGCCTGCGAGGTGACGGCGAGGGGCGGCGAGCCGGTCGTGCCGGAAGTCATGATCCCGCTGGTCGCGACGCCGCGCGAG
>DATJHD010000172.1:0-3906 GCA_035494275.1 Croceibacterium sp. | reverse complement strand
CGCGCGATCGCGAAACCCCAGCAAAAGCCCGTCGCCAAGCCCAAGCCGCCGGCCAATCCGAGCCGAATCTGGGTCCAGGTCGGCACGGGCCGTGACGTGAAGGCGCTGGAATTCACCTGGCGCAAGCTCACCAAGGAAAGCGGCTCGCTGCTCTCGAGGCGCGATGCCTATTGGGCGAAATGGGGCCGCACCCGCCGGCTCGTGACCGGTCCCTACAAGTCCGAGGATGACGCGCAGGCGGCCATCAAGGCGCTGAAGAAGAAAGGGATCGGTTCGTTCGAGTTCGTCAGCGACGAGGGAGAGGAAGTCACCCGGCTCAAGTGAGGCTTTATCCCCATCATCTCCATCGCTCCTCCCCTGTGGACAAACCGCTTTTGCACACTTTGTGAACAGGCAACTCTGGGTTTTCACCGATGACGTCATGGCGCACAATTGATTGCGAGGCGGGCACCGGAGCATGGCGGGCAACGGATCGCATGAAGACAGGAACGCCTGCATGAATACCGGCCGCGAGCCGCTGACCAACGAGGACGATGCCGCGCCGCTGGAGATGCTGGCGCAACTGTTCGAGGCGCACGGCTGGCCTTGCGAATTCGTCGGCGACGAGGAAATCAGCGGGGAAATCCAGGGCAGCTGGACGACGTACCAGGTGCGCTGCATCTGGCGGCCCGAGGACGGCGTGCTGCAGCTGCTGTGCCTACCCGAAATCCGCGTGCCCAACGGCAAGCTCGGCGATGCGTTCGAGCTGGTCGCGCTGATCAACGAGCAGCTGTGGCTCGGCCATTTCGATATCTGGTCGCGCGGCGGCGTGCTGCTCTATCGCCACGGGCTGATGCTCGGCGCCGATGGAATGTTGAGCTTGTCGATGGCGCAGACGGCGGTCGAGGCGGCCGTATCGGAGTGCGACCGCTTCTATCCGGCGTTCCAGTTCGTGCTGTGGGGTGACAAGACCCCGCGCCAGGCACTCGACGCGGCCCTGGTGGACGCGGCAGGCGAGGCATAGACAGCGCGCGGCGTCTCCGGCAGACGAGCGCGCATGGAATTCCACTCAATCCTCATCGTCGGCTGCGGCAACATGGCCGGGGCGATGCTCGAGGGCTGGCTCGCCGCGGGGTTTGACCCGGCGAGGTTCACCATCGCCGAGCCGAGCGACCGAGCGCTCCCGGAGCGCGTGGAGCGCCATTGTTCGATACCGGCCTTTGGCGATTTCGATGCCATCCTGCTGGGAGTGAAACCGCAAATGCTCGGTGACGTGGCGCCGGCGGTGGCGAAACTGGCGGGCGAAAACACGACGGTGCTGTCGCTTCTCGCCGGGGTCGAACTGGCGACCCTGGCACGGCGCATTCCCGCAGCCGCCGCGCACGTGCGGGTGATGCCGAACTTGGCCGTGGCGCTCGGCAAGGCGCCGATCGGTCTCGCCGAAAGCGGGCTCGACGGTGCCGGCCGAGCCGCGCTCGTCGAGCTGATGAAGCCGCTCGGAACGAGCGAATGGATCGACGAGGATGAGTTCAACCTCGTGACCGCGCTGGCCGGATCGGGGCCGGCGTTCGTCTATCGCTTCATCGACGCGCTCGCCGAAGGTGCGACCATCCTCGGACTTCCGAAAGAGCAGGCGCAGCGGCTGGCGCTGGCGATGGTCGAGGGTGCCGCCGCGCTCGCGGCCGCCAGTCCTGACGGCCCGGGCGAGCTTGCCCGCCGCGTGGCGAGCCCCGGCGGGACGACGCAAAAAGGTCTCGACGTGCTCGACGCGGACCAGGCCTTGCTCAGCCTGATCACGGAGACTCTGCGTGCAGCGCGTGATCGCGGGGCGGAACTGGCGGCGGCGGCGCGAGGCGCCGCGTAAGGCCCCGAGGCCGGTTTTCCTTGAAATCCGGCCCGCTCATCGCGATATTGCCGGCACCGGCTTGTCGTCGCTCGGCGCCGGAATGGAGTTTGAAATGGCCAATTGGAACGATCCTCAGACCACCCGGACCCCCTGGGGCGAACCGGCGGCGTCTGCGGGTGTGGTGGGGGCTCCTCGGGTCGGAACGGTCGACCAGGGCCTGCGCAGCTACATGCTGTCGATCTACAACTACATGACCTCGGGCGTGCTGCTGACCGGCATCGTCGCGCTGCTGTTTTCCAGCGGTGGCGTCAATTCACCGGCGGCGCGGGTGTTTCTCACCGGCGGCCTGCTGGCGTGGATCCTGATGCTGGCGCCGCTCGCAATCGTGTTTGCAATGAGCTTTGGCGCCAATCGCTTCGCCAAGAGCACCCTGCAGATGCTCTACTGGGGTTTCGCGGTGCTCATGGGCCTGTCGCTGTCGACGATCTTCCTGGTTTACACCGGAGGCTCGATCGCGGCGACGTTCTTCGCCACGGCCGGCGCGTTCGCCGGACTGAGCCTTGTCGGTTACACGACGAAGAAGGACCTGTCGGCGTTCGGCACGTTCCTGATCATGGGCGTGGTCGGCCTGATCGTCGCAAGCGTGATCAACATGTTCGTGCAGTCGCCCGGGCTGATGTGGGCCATCAGCTTCCTCGGAGTGCTGATCTTCGCCGGTCTGACGGCCTACGACACGCAGCGCCTGAAGGTGTCGTACTACACCATGCGCGGCACCGAATGGGCCGGCAAGATGATCGTGCTCGGCGCGCTCAGCCTGTACCTCGATTTCATCAACATGTTCCTGTTCCTGCTTCGCTTCATGGGCAACAGCCGCAACTGAGCGCAGCAGGGACTCGCTTCATCGTTGCCCGGGGCGTCAACGGCGCTCCGGGCATTTTCTTCGCGGCCGGGCCAACGTAGATTCAGTCGGTGGCTTGGGAGAGGGCTCGTCGATCCATGGATACCGCGCGCCGCCGGCCAGTGCGAACCGCGCTCGTCGCCTGTGGCCTTTTGGCAGTCTTGTCATCGGCGCCGGTATCGTCCGAGCCGGCTGCCCCCGCTCCGCGGACCGCCGAGGCGACGCCGTATCGGCCGCTGCCCCCGAACAGCGCCGCCTATGCGATGGCGATCCCTGCCGTCGGCGCCGATGGCGTGCGACGCACCATCAACACCGGCCTCGATCGCGACGATACCGTTTGGCACGTGCGTTCGGCGTGGAACGTCGCCGCGCTCAATTGCATGGGCAGCCAGTACAGGCCGATCCTCGCGGGCTATGCCGCCTTTCTCAAGAAGTACGCCCGGGAGCTCGCGGCCGTGAACAAGCGGATCGAGGCAAAGTACCGCAGTGCCGCGGCGCGCGAGGCGCAGAACACGAAAGTGTACAATTACTTCGCCACGCCCGCCGCGATGGGCGCCATGTGCCCGGTGGCGCTGGCTGTCGCGAGCGAATGGCAAAAGGCGCCCCCGACCGATCTTGCGGCGTTCGCCAAGGCCACGCTGCCCAGGTACGATGCGGTCTATCTCGACTTCTTCGATGCCTACGACCGCTATCGCGCCGATTCCGCGGCCTGGGACGCGAAGTACGGCGCGCTCTATGGGTCGACTCAGCCCGGCTATGTCGCGGTGCACGGTCGTGAAAACCAGTCGCCGGATTCGCGGAGTGGAAATCGCACGGCTTCACACCCACATTAGCCCTTCCAACCACGCAGCCTTTTCGCTAAGGCGCCCGCCTTCGCGGGGCTCAGACCCGCGCCACACCTGAACGGGGCCGTAGCTCAGCTGGGAGAGCGCGTCGTTCGCAATGACGAGGTCAGGGGTTCGATCCCCCTCGGCTCCACCAGGTGTTACACTAAGCCATGCACTTTCTCGACCAGGCCAAGATCTATGTGCGCTCCGGCGCAGGCGGCCCCGGAGCGGTAAGCTTCCGGCGCGAGAAGTTCATCGAATACGGCGGGCCCGACGGCGGTGACGGCGGCCGCGGCGGCGACATCGTGTTCGAGGCGGTGCCGGGTCTCAATACCCTTATCGACTTTCGCTACACG
>DATJHD010000171.1:0-3981 GCA_035494275.1 Croceibacterium sp. | reverse complement strand
AAACGAGTGTGCCCGGGGTGTTCGCGGCCGGCGACATCGCCCGCTGGCCCGATCCGCTTACCGGCGACCGCATCCGTGTCGAGCACTTCGTTGTCGCCGAGCGCCAGGGCGAGGTTGCGGCCCGCAACATGCTCGGCCGCCGCGAACGGTTTGCTCACGTGCCGTTCTTCTGGACCGAGCAATACGACTTCAGCCTGGGCTACGTCGGCCATGCCGAAGGATGGGATTCCATCGAGTTCGACGGCGACCTGCAGGCGCGGGATTGCTCGATCACCTACCGCCGAGGCGGCCGCAAGCTCGCTGTGGCGGTGATCCATCGCGACCACGCCGGGCTGCTGGCCGAGCTCGAGCTCGAAGGCGAGATTGCCCAGCGACAGGCCTGAGGAGCGAAGGAGCGGACATGGGCAACAGGATCAAGGCGGCGAACATCAAGCTGAAGCGTGCCTATGAACCGCCCGCGCAATCGGACGGCCGCCGCATTCTGGTCGATCGGCTCTGGCCCCGCGGTGTCAGCAAAGCCAAGGCCGCGCTCGACGGCTGGCTGAAGGATATCGCCCCGAGCACGGCACTGAGGCAATGGTTCGGCCACGATCCGGCGCGCTGGCAAGAGTTCCGCAGGCGCTATGCCGAGGAAATTCGGAGTTATCCCGAACTGCTGTGCGAGCTTCGCCGCTTCGCCGCCGTAGGCTCGCTTACGCTGGACTATTCGGCTCACGACGAGGCGCACAACGACGCGGTGGTGCTGCGAGCCATCCTTCTCGGACGCTGGCCGAAGCACGGAGGGAACTGAAGGAGCAATCGCGAATGTCGGAATCCATCTATCCTCCCGCCCAGGCGCACCTCGCGCGGATGCGCCGTGACCTCGCTCCGGACACCGAGGCCGCGTTCGTGGCCTTCAGCCGGCAAGTCTTCGCCGACGGTGCGTTGCCGGCCAAGGTCAAGCAGATCATCGCCGTGGCCGTCGCTCACGTCACGCAATGCCCATACTGCATCAAGGGACACACCAAGGCCGCCCTGCGCCACGGCGCATCGGCGGAAGAATTGATGGAAGCCATCTGGGTCGCCGCCGAGATGCGCGCCGGCGGCTCGTACGCGCATTCGCAACTGGCGCTGGCGGAGATCGAGGCCTTTGCCGGAACATCCGCGCGCACCGAGGAGACATGAAATGGCAAACCCAGAACCACTCGATATGCACCGCGAAGTGGTCGGGATCTTCCACCGGGCCGATGCGCTGGAGGGCGCCATCGACGAACTTCTCGGCGCCGGGTTCGATCGGGCCGACCTGAGCTTTCTCGCCAGCGAACGAGCGGTGGAAGCCAAGCTGGGCCACCGCTATCGGAGGACCGAAACTCTCGCGGACGACCCCGCAGCGCCGCGCGTCGCCTATGTGTCGACAGAAGCGGTCGGCGGGGCGGAAGGAGCGTTGATCGGCGGGCTGTTCTATGTCGGCGCGGCCGCCGCCTCGGGCGCCGTCGTGGCATCGGGCGGGACTTTGGCCGCGATCATCGCGGCGGCGGCGCTGGCCGGCGGCGGCGGCGGACTGATCGGCTCGCTTCTCGCCCAGCGGGTCGGCCGGCATCATGCGCAGTACCTGCATGAGCAACTCGATCGCGGCGGCCTTCTCCTGTGGGTCGACACGCGCAGCCCGGCCCGCGAGCAAGTCGCCCTCGAAATTCTGCGAAAGTACTCGGCGCGGTGCGTCCATATCCACGGTCGCGCGATCGAGCCGTCGCCCGCGCCTTGAGCGAATTCGACGCATTGTTGGCGCAAGTGCGGGCGTGCCGGGTGTGCGAGGCCGCACTGCCGCTGGGGCCGCGTCCCATCCTCCAGATGTCCCCCACCGCCCGCATCCTGATTGCGAGCCAGGCGCCCGGCTCGAAAGTCCATGCCAGCGGCATTCCGTTTTCCGACCCATCCGGCGACCGGCTGCGCGAGTGGATGGGCATATCAGGCGCTCGGTTCTACGACCCGGAGATCGTCGCCATCGTGCCGATGGGCTTGTGCTATCCCGGCCGCAGGGGATCCGGCGACGCTCCGCCACGGCCGGAATGCGCCCCACTCTGGCGCGATCGGCTGCTCGCGGCAATGCCCGCGATCCGGCTGACGTTGCTGGTCGGCAGCTATGCCCAGAACTACGCGCTTGGCCCCGGCCCGCTCACCGAACGAGTCCGCGACTTCGCCGCCTATCTGCCACGCTATTTTCCGCTGCCGCATCCGTCGTGGCGCGTCACTGCTTGGGCGAGGAAACATCCCTGGTTCGAGGCCGAGGCATTGCCGGCATTGCGTGAGACCATCGGCCGGGCCCTGGCCCGCGACGAGGCGCGAGACGCTTCGGCCCGGCGGGCTTAGGTGCTTTCGCGGCTTGCGGTCTCGTCCTCGTCGAACAGGCGTTCGACTATCATCCGTGCGTCGCGTTGAATCTCGCGCAAGTGCTCGGCGCTGCGGAAGCTTTCTGCGTAGATCTTGTAGATCGCCTCGGTGCCCGAAGGGCGCGCGGCGAACCAGCCGGTCGCGGCTGAAACCCTGATCCCGCCGAGCGGAGCGCCGCCCGGCGCGGCGACGCGACAAGCCTTGATCGGCTCGCCCGCCAACTCCATCGCCCCGATTCGCTCGGCCCTGACTTCGCGAAGCGCCCTTGCCTCGCGCGGCGTCGCCGGCGCGTCGGTCCGCTCGTACCAGCAGTCTCCGAACTCCTGCGTCAACCCGTGATAAAGCTGGTGCGGATCGCGTCCCGAACGCGCCTTGATCTCGGCGGCGAGCAGGCCGAGCGCCAGGCCGTCCTTGTCGGTGGTCCAGACAGACCCGTCGCGCCGCAAGAGCGATGCGCCGGCGCTTTCCTCACCGGCAAATCCCAGCGTTCCGTCGAACAGCCCATCGACGAACCATTTGAACCCCACCGGAACTTCGATCAGCGGTCGCTCGAGGCGCGACGCCACGCGGTCGATCATCGCGCTGCTGACCATCGTCTTGCCGATTCCGCTGCGGCCGCTCCACGCCGGCCGATGATCAAACAGATAGGCGATGGCGGCCGTCAGATAGTGGTTGGGTTGCAACAGACCGGCCGGGGTGACGATGCCGTGGCGATCGGCGTCGGTGTCGTTGCCGATGGCGAGATCGAAGCGGTCGCGCAACCCGATGAGCCGGACCATCGCGTAAGGCGACGAGCAATCCATGCGGATCTTCCCGTCCCGGTCGGCCGTCATGAAGCCGAAGGTCGGATCGACGGTGGTCTCCACGACCTCGCCATTCAGGCCATAGCGGTCGATGATCTTGGACCAGTAGTGGACGCTGGCGCCGCCCAGGGGATCGATCCCGAGCCTCACGCCGGCCTGGCGAATGGCCGCCATCTCGATGACCCCATCGAGGTCGCCGACGTAGCGGCCCAAGAAATCGTGGCCGTGCACGAGAGTCGAGTTGCGCGCGCGCTCAAACGGAATGCGCCGCGCGTCGCGCAGCCCGGCCTTGAGCAGCCGGTTGGCCGCAGCTTCGATCCAGCCGGTGACGTGCGAATCGGCCGGGCCTCCGTTGGGCGGGTTGTACTTGAAGCCGCCGTCTTCCGGCGGGTTATGCGACGGTGTCAGGACGACGCCGTCGGCAAGGCCGCTCGCGCGACCCGCATTGTGCATCAGGATGGCGTGCGAAATGACCGGCGTCGGGGTGTAGCCGTCACCGGCGTCGATCATCGTCACGACGTCGTTGGCGACGAATACCTCGAGGGCGGTGACGAAGGCGGGACGGGAGAGAGCGTGGGTATCGATGCCCACGAACAAGGGGCCATCGATGCCATGCTGACGGCGATAAAGGCAGATCGCTTGCGCGATCGCCACGACGTGCGGTTCGTTGAAAGAATTCCGGAACGCGGAGCCGCGGTGGCCGGACGTGCCGAAGCGAACGCGCTGCGAGGGTTGCGAGAGGTCCGGCGAACCGGAGAGATAAGCGGCAATCAGCTTGGTCGGATCAATCAGGTCGGCGGCTGCGAGG
>DATJHD010000170.1:0-4542 GCA_035494275.1 Croceibacterium sp. | reverse complement strand
CTATTCGATGCTCGAAGGGGCGATCGATCCCAAGGCGATCGCGCGCATGGCGAAGCAGCGCGGCTTTCCGGCAATCGCCATCTGCGACCGCAATGGCCTGTACGGCGCGATGGCGTTCGCCAAGGCGTGCAAGGAAGAGGGTGTCCAGCCGATCGTGGGGACGCTGCTCGGCGTTTGGCGCACCGGGTCAGAGATCGTCGATTACCTGCCCCTCTACGCCCAGGATGAGGCGGGGTGGCACAACCTCTGCCATCTTGTCAGCAAGGCCCACCTCGAGCGGCCGCTCGAGCTGGTGCCGCATGTCCCGTTCGAGGACCTCCCCGGCCACACCGACGGGCTGATCGCGCTGACCGGCGCGTGCGAGGGTGAAGCGACCCGGCTGATGGCGCAAGGAAAGGCGCAGCGCGCCCGAGATGCGCTCGACCGGTTGGCCGCCCTGTTTCCCGGCCGGCTCTATGTCGAACTCGCCCGGCGCGGGAACGCGGTCGAGGAAGCTGCCGAGCCCGGTCTCATCGACGTCGCCTACGCGACGGACTTGCCCCTCGTCGCCACCAACCCGGCGAACTTCGCCGAGCCGCACATGCACGCGGCGCACGATGCGATGCTGTGCATTGCCCACTCGACGCACATCGACAGCGCGGAGCGGCCGCGCTCGAGCCCCGACGCCTTCGTCAAGTCGGCCCAGATGATGGAGGAGCTTTTCGCCGACCTGCCCGAAGCCGTCGCGAACACGCTCGTCGTCGCCCAGCGCTGCGCGTTCGCCCCGCCGAAACGAACGCCGATCCTGCCGAGCATCGCCGGCGACCGCGAAGGCGAGGCGCGCAAGCTGGCCGAAGATGCCCGCGCCGGCCTGGCCGCGCGCCTGGCGGTGTACGGCGAGCTCGCCCCTGGGGAACGCAAGGCTTACGAGGACCGGCTCGACTACGAGATCGGCGTCATCAACGGCATGGGTTTTGCCGGCTACTTCCTGATCGTCGCCGACTTCATCAAGTGGGCCAAGGCGCAGGGCATTCCGGTCGGTCCGGGCCGCGGTTCGGGTGCGGGCTCGGTGGTCGCCTGGGCGCTCACCATCACCAACCTCGACCCGATCCGCCTCGGCCTGCTGTTCGAGCGCTTCCTCAATCCGGAACGCGTGTCGATGCCCGACTTCGACGTTGACTTCTGCGAAACGCGGCGCGGCGAAGTGATCCGCTACGTCCAGGAGCGCTACGGCAGCGACAAGGTCGCGCAGATCATCACCTTCGGCAAGCTCAAGGCGCGGGCGGTGCTGCGCGACACCGGACGCATCCTGCAGATGAGCTACGGCCACGTCGATCGGCTGTGCAAGATGGTGCCGAACAGCCCGGCCGATCCATGGACCCTGCCGCGGGCGCTCAACGGCGTCGCCGAGTTCAGGCGCGAGTACGACAACGACGACGAGGTCAGGCGGCTGGTCGATCTCGCCATGCAGCTCGAGGGCTTCCCGCGCAACAGCTCGACCCATGCCGCGGGCGTGGTGATCGGCGACAGGCCGCTCGCGCAGCTCGTCCCGCTCTATCGCGATCCGCGATCGGACATGCCGGTGACGCAGTTCGACATGAAGTTCGTCGAGGAAGCGGGCCTGGTGAAGTTCGACTTCCTCGGCCTCAAGACGCTGTCGGTCCTGCGCAAGGCGACGGACCTCTTGGAGCGGCGCGGGATCGGGGTCGACCTCGACACGCTGGGGTGGGACGATCCCGAGGTCTACCAGCTGCTGCAGCGCGGCGACACGGTCGGCGTGTTCCAGCTCGAATCGGAGGGCATGCGGCGCACGCTGGCGGCGGTGAAGCCGACCACGTTCGAGGACATCATCGCGCTCAACGCGCTGTACCGACCCGGCCCGATGGACAACATCCCGCTGTTCGGCCGGCGCAAGAACGGGCTCGAGGCGATCGAGTATCCGCACCCCAAGCTCGAAGGTATCCTCGCCGAGACTTACGGCATCATCGTCTACCAGGAGCAGGTGATGCAGGCGGCGCAGATCCTCGCCGGCTATTCGCTCGGTGACGCCGATCTCCTTCGCCGGGCGATGGGCAAGAAGATCCAGAGCGAGATGGACGCCCAGCGCGCCCGCTTCGTCGAAGGCTGCAAGCAAAACAGCGGCATCGACGCGCGACAGGCGAACGAATTGTTCGACTTGATCGACAAGTTCGCCGGCTACGGCTTCAACAAGTCGCACGCCGCCGCCTACGCGCTGCTCAGCTACCAGACGGCGTGGCTGAAGACGCACTATCCCGAAGAATTCTACGCCGCCTCGATGTGCTTCGACATGCACCAGTCGGACAAGCTGGCGGTGTTCGTCGACGACATGCGGCGCAACGGGTTCACGCTTCTCGGGCCCAACATCAACCGCAGCGAGGCCGAGTTCTGCGTCGAACAGACCGAGGAGGGCTACGCGGTACGCTACGCGCTCGCCGGCATCCGCAACGTCGGCGAGAAGGCGATGGACCAGGTGGCGCAGGAGCGGCAGCGGGGCGGGGCGTTCGAGAGTCTCGAGGACGTGTTCCGCCGGATGCCGCAAGGCGCGATGAACCGCCGGCAGCTGGAAGGCCTTGCCGGTGCCGGGGCATTCGATTGTCTCGAGCCCAACCGGGCCAAGGTCATGGCCAACGCCGACCTGCTGCTCTCGGTGGCCGACGCGGCGGTTCGCGAACGGGAGAGCGGGCAGCATGGCCTGTTCGGCGGCGAACATCACGAGGAGCCGTCGCTGCGCCTTGCCGAGACCGATCCGTGGACCCGCGCCGAGCAGATGGCGGCCGAGCGGGAGAATTTCGGGTTCTACTTCGCCGCGCACCCGGTCGAGCAGTTCCGCGCCCTGGCGAGCGCCAACGGCGCGCGCTCCTATGCCTCGCTGATGGAATCCGGCGTTGCCCAAGGCTCGAATGGGGGCGGCGGGCGCCAGGCGGCGGTGATGGCGGCGATGGTCGAAGGCGTCAGCAAGGGGCGCACCCGGCGCGGCGGCGAGTTTGTCCGCGCCGACTTCTCCGACAGCTCGGGCCAGTTCAGCGCCGCGTGCTTCGAGGAAGGGCTGGTCGCAAGCTTCCAGCGCTGGGCCGCCGACGGCACCTGCGTGCTGCTCAACGTCGAGCTCGACGCGCCGAGCGCGGACGAGCCCCCCCGCATCACGGTGCGGGGCGCGCGGCCGCTGGCCGAGGTGCGCGACAATGCCCGCATGCTGCTGACCCTCGAGGTGCGCACCGTCGAGGCGCTGCAGGAGCTGCGCCTGGCGCTCCGCGAGGGCCCGCCGGGGCGGGGCGAAGTCCTCGCGCGGTTGCGCATCGGCGAGGGCAGCGAGCCGCTGGTGCGGCTCGGGCGCGATTTCGATCTCGACGGCGAGCTGGCCGAGCGGCTCGCGCACATCGACGGCCTCGCCCATATCTCGCTTACGACCCGCATGGGCCCGGCGCGCCTCAAGCTCGTCGCTTGATGCCGCGTCGGTGACCTCAAGTTAACCACCTTCCGGTAAGCTCGGCGCCGGGAGGAAGGTGCGATGTTCGCGTTTCTCAAAGGCCTGGTCTCAGGGATCATCCTGGCGTTCGTCGTTTCTGCGCTGATGGGTCACGCCGGCTACACCGGCGGAATGCTCAACGTGCGCCATTTCGAGGTGAAGGACTACAACCTCTACTGGTCGTGGGCGCTGTTCGTCATCGGCAGCGGTCTCGGCTGGGGCATCTTCACCCTGATGGAGTGACGGTTTTACAGCAGCCGCAGTTGTCCGCCGGTTTCGGGCGGGCGAAACTGGCTGCAATCGAGCTCGAAACGCTCCATCTTCAAACCGGCGCGCTTGCAGGCGAGGCGGAAGCGGGCGCGGAACAGCTCGGCCCACACACCTGACGGCTTCATCCGCGTAAAGAAATTCGGGTCGTTGTCGCGCCCGCCGCGGATCGAGCGGACGATGCTCATGACCTTGTCGCCGCGCTCGGGGAAGTGGACGCTGAGCCATTCGCCGAACAGCGGGGCGACCTCGAACGGAAGCCGCAGCGGGATCCACCCGGCCGAGCGCACGCCCAGCCCGGCGGCGCGGGCGACGATCCCTTCCATGAACTCGTCGGTGATCGCCGGGATCACCGGCGCGACCGAGCAATGCGCCGGCACGCGGGCCGCGGCCAGCTTGCCGAGGGCGGCGAGGCGCTTCGCCGGGGCCGACGCGCGCGGCTCGAGCTTGCCGGATAGCTTGGGGTCGAGCGTGGTGACCGACACCGCCACGGCGACGAGGTTAAGCCGAGCCAGTTCGACGAGCAGGTCGAGATCGCGCAGCACGCGGTCGGACTTGGTGGTGATCGTCACCGGATGGCGCGCCTCGAGGCACAGCTCGAGCACCTGGCGAGTGATGCGATAGCGCTGCTCGATCGGCTGGTAGGGATCGGTGTTGGTCCCCATCGCGATCGGCCGCGGCTTGTACTTCGGCCGCGCGAGCGTTTCGCGCAGCAGCGCCGCGGCATCGGGTTTGGCGAACAGCTTCGTTTCGAAGTCGAGCCCCGGAGAGAGGTCGTGATAGGCGTGGGTCGGGCGGGCGAAGCAGTA
>DATJHD010000169.1:0-4412 GCA_035494275.1 Croceibacterium sp. | reverse complement strand
GGTCTTGGCGTCGAGCACCTTGAAGTCGACCCCGTCGCGGGTCATCCGGGCGAGGTCGTCGAGCGTGATGTAGCTGGAGCTGCGCGTGTTGTAGAGCCGCCGGTTGGCGTACTTCTTGACGATGACGGGTTCTTCGGCGTTTCCCTTGGCTTGATCCGCCATCGTCCCGACTCCATGCTGCGCAGCATTTGTCGCTTAGCACTTGCAGCAAATGCGGTGCAACATGAGTCCTCAGCCGTTGGTGTCTCGCTCGGAATTCAACAGCCTCTCCCGTGTGGCCGGCGTGACCAGGATCTAGGGCAGCAAACTGGAGGCAAGGAGGAGCGCGGCAGCGAGGCTCGCCATTGCCCCGTCGAGCCCACTGGTGTCCGCAAGTTCGCCGTCGAGGGTCGCCCGAACGAAGCGGGCATTTGCCCATGCCGGTTGCCGCCGATTGGGCTAACGCGCACTCATCGTTTCCGGAGGTCTACGATGTGGGGCTGGCGAGATGCTTACTCAGGCCAGCCGACCGAGCAGCCTCAACGCGCAATTCAAACTGACACACCACCCTCAGCCGGAGCGCTGGAACCGGCGGCCGAGCGTGGTCAACAGCTCATATTGGGACAATCCGCAGCGTTCGGCGGCTTGCGGCAGGTGATAGGGAACGTCGAGCCAGTCGCCCTCGCGCAAGTCCTGCCTTGCGCTGCAATCGACGACGACCATGTCCATCGAGACGCGGCCGAGCAGTGGCAGGAGAGTTTCGCCCGACCGCAGCGCGCCGCGCCCGGCCCAGCAGCGCAGGAAGCCGTCGGCATAACCGAGCGACACGGTCGCGGCGCGCATCGGGCGCCTTGCGGTAAAGGTGGCGCCGTATCCCACGCTGTCGCCCGGCGCGAGGTCGCGCAGCTGCAGCACGGCGGCCTGCGGATGGGCGACCTGACGGATTTCCGATGCGAGCTCCGGTCGCGGCACGCCGCCGTATAGAGCAAGGCCCGGCCGTGAGAGGTCGAAGGCATAGCGGGCTCCGAGAGCGATTCCGGCGCTGTTGGCGAGGCTGCGCCGGCGATGCCGGACCTGCGGCGCCAGCTCCTCGAACAGGATCCGCTGCTGCTCGTTCTGGGCACTGTCCTCGTCGGCCGATGCGAGATGCGACATCAGCGTCTCGATCTCGAGCCGGGCGACAAGCGGATCGCCGATTTCCCCGGGCGGCAGGCCGAGGCGATTGATGCCGGTATCGACCATCAGGTCGCAAACGCCGCCGCCGCCCTCGAGCCACAGCTGCGCCTGGTGCAGGCTGTTGATGACGGGGCGGACACCGGTCGCGAGCGCATATTCGACGTCCTCGGCGCAAGTCGGGCCATGCAGCACGACGACTTCGCTCGCCGGCGCATGCTGCAGCATCTCGGCGACCTCGCTCCAGTGAGCCACGAAGAACGTGCCGCAACCGGCCTCGCGCAAAACCGGGACGACATTGGCCACGCCGACCCCATACGCATCCGCCTTCACCGCCGCGCCGGCCCGCGCGCTGCCCGACAGCCGGTCGAGCGCGCGCCAGTTGCCTGCCAGCGCCTCTCGATCGAGCCGCAGGCGCAGCGAGCGCGGTGGGGGATGGATCATTGGGTCTCTTCGAAATCCTTGGGAGGCCCGCCCTGTAGCCCCCAAATCGCCACGATCAAGGCCACCAGCACCACGCCCCAGGTGTACCACAGCTCCGAATAGGGATTGCCGGTCCTGGCGACGATCCACGTGGCGATCAGCGGCAGGAAGCCGCCGAAGTAGCCGGTACCGAAGTGATAGGGGATCGACACCGAGCTGTAGCGGATCTTTGGCGGGAACATCTCGGCAAGGAGGGCGGCGACCGATCCATAGGTCGCGCCGGACAGGGCCGACAACACCAGCAGCGCGCCCATGATGACGATGATCTGCGTTCCGCCCGGCGTGATCTTCACGTCGGCGCCCGCAATCGCCAGCGACGGCTCCATCACCCAACCGATCGCCCAGAAGCACGGGAACAGCAGGACGAGCGTCAGCGCATAGCCCCAGACGATCGGGGCCTTGCGGCCGATCTTGTCCGACAGCGCCCCGAAGAAGACGAAAAAGCTCATGCCGATCGCCGCGGCAATGCCGACGATGATTTCCGCCGCGGTCTCGTTCACCCGCATCGGGCCGGTGAGGAACGACAGGCCGCGGAACATCGCCGTGTACCAGATGACGGTCAGCCCGGCAGCGACGCCGAACAGAGCGACAAACAGGCGCTTTTTGTTGCCCGGGTAAGTGAAGCTCTCCTTGAACGGGTTCTTGGCCATCTGCCCCTCGGCGCGCATCGCCTGGAACACCGGGCTCTCCGACAATTTCAGGCGCATCCACAGGCTGATCGCAAGCAGCAGCAGGCTGAGCACGAACGGCACGCGCCAGCCCCACTGCTCCCAGGTGGCGTCGCTCATCGTCAGCTTCGACAAGAGGACCACGATCAGGCTGAGCACGAACCCGCCGACCACGCTCGCCTGGATGAAGCCGGTATAGAACCCGCGCTTGCCCGGCGGGCAATGCTCGGACACGAAGATGGTCGCCCCTCCATACTCGCCACCCAGCGCCAGGCCCTGCATGATCCTCAGCATGATGACGATCGCCGGCGCGGCGAGGCCGATCGTCCTGACGGACGGGACCAGGCCGACACCGGCGGTGGCAATGCCCATCAGGGTGACGGTGACGAGAAACGTGTACTTCCGCCCGAGCTTGTCGCCGAGATACCCGAACAATACCGCGCCAAGCGGCCGGAAGCCGAAGCCGACGGCGAACCCCGCCCAAACCGTCAGCTGGCGGGCCAGCTCGTTGTCGGAAGGCACGAACGCGGCGCCGATCAGCGAAGCGAGCGTGCCGTAGATGAAGAAATCGTACCACTCGAAGATCGTGCCGGCCGAGGAGGCGGCGATGACCAGGCGGATGTCCGACGCGGTGGGATGGTGGCGAATTGCCGGAGACGCTGCGGTGGCCATGGTATCCTCTCCCTCCCCCTCGGCGCAAAGGTTACCCAGCGGGCGCGGCGCTGGAAAGGGCGTCGCGCGCGGCCGTCCACGGCAGCATGATCGCCCCGTGGCGGGCGGGAAAATCGCGCGCCTGGGCGATGGCCTCGAGGCCGGGCCACTCGGGCAGCTCGCCGGTGCCGCCCAGCCAGTCGGTCAGCGCGGCATGCGCTGTGTCAATCTCCTGCCGTGAGCGCCCGACCGCTGCGCGGGCGAAGATCGCGGCCGAAGCTTGCCCCACCGCGCACGCGCGCACCCTGAGGCCAAGCCGCTCGATGCGGCCTGAGGCATCAACAGCCAGGTCGGCCTGCAACGTGCTGCCGCAGCTCTTGGACCGGGCATGGCCGTGCAACGGCAGCGCCGTGTCGGGCGGATACTCGGCCAGGCTGACGGCGAGAGCGAGCAGCTCGGGCGTGTAGAGTTTTTCGGCAACGGCCATCAGTTATCGTCGTGCGCGCTCGGGTCTTCCTGCCGCATGCGCTCTCGCCGCAGCTTGATCAACTGCACCATCTCGTCGGACGCCGCGTTGACGAACGGGTAAGTGCGGCCGCCGGTGATCCACGCGGGCCTGCCGTCGGCACCCCAGACGGTGTCGTAACCGAGCACCAGCAGCGAAAACGCGATCACCACGATGATGACGCCCTTCACCGTGCCGAAGCCGAAGCCGAGCACCCTGTCGATCGGGCCGATGATCGAGTTCCGCGAGGCCTGGCCGAGCTTGGCGGCAATCAGCTTCATGGCGGCGTAGGGAATCAGCAGCAGCAGCGCGAACGCCAGCAGGGCGGCGGTCGTCGTCGTGCCGATATAGGTGTCGATGAAGCCGGTAAGATCGGTATGGAGGTAGCGAATGGCGAACACCGCCAAGATCCACGCCGCCAGCGACAGCACTTCCTGCACGAAGCCGCGCATGAAGCCGCCCACCGCGGCCACGCCCACGATGAACAGGGCGATGATGTCGAAAGCGGTCATTAGCTGGATATCTAGCCCGTCCCTGGGCCGAGATTCTATTGCCCCGCCATGATGCGGTCAACGAGCTTTGGAAGTCTATCAAGGCCTTGGTAGCGAAGACCTTCGGCCCGCTCGCCGCTTGCCTCCGGGCCGCAAGCCTGGTCGAATCCCAGCTTGGCCGCCTCGCGCAGCCTGAGGCCCGCGTGCGCCACAGGGCGGATCTCGCCGGCCAGCGAAACCTCGCCGAAGAACGCACTCCTGAGCGCAAGCGGCTTGTCCGCCAGCGCGGAAACCAGCGCCGCGGCGACCGCCAGGTCGGCCGCCGGGTCGGCCAGGCGATAGCCGCCGGAGACGTTGAGATAGACCTCGGCCGAGCTGAAATTGAGCCCGCAGCGCGATTCGAGCACCGCCAGCAGCATGGCGAGGCGCCCTGAGTCCCAGCCGACGACGGCCCGGCGCGGC
>DATJHD010000168.1:0-18477 GCA_035494275.1 Croceibacterium sp. | reverse complement strand
GTAGTATTCGGCCACCAGCATCCGCTCCGCCTCGTCGCACTTGTTGAGGAAGGTGACGCGGAAGGCGAAGCCGAGGTCCTTGAAGATCTCGGCGTTCTGCGCCCAGGTGATCACCGTGCGCGGGCTCATCACCGTCGAGATGTCGCCACCGATGAAGCCCTGGCGCGACAGCTCGGCGACGCGGATCATGTCGGCGATCGTCTTGTCGTCCATCTCCGGGACCTTGGACTTGACGATCTCCAGCTCGACCGGCGCTGGCAGGTAGTTGAGCGCGGTGACGATGTTCCAGCGGTCCATCTGGCCCTGGTTGATTGCCTGGGTGCCGTGATAGAGGCCGCTGGTGTCGCCGAGGCCGACCGTGTTGGCGGTCGAGAACAGGCGGAACCACGGGTTCGGTCGGATCACCCGGTTCTGGTCGAGCAGGGTGAGCTTGCCGGCCTGCTCCAGCACGCGCTGGATCACGAACATCACGTCCGGCCGGCCGGCGTCGTATTCGTCGAACACCAGCGCCACCGGGTGCTGCAGCGCCCACGGCAGCAGGCCTTCGCGGAATTCGGTCACCTGCAGCCCGTCGCGCAGGACGATCGCGTCGCGGCCGACGAGGTCGATGCGGCTGATGTGCGCGTCGAGGTTTATGCGGATGCACGGCCAGTTGAGGCGCGCGGCGACCTGCTCGATATGGGTCGATTTGCCGGTGCCGTGATAACCCTGGATCATCACCCGGCGGTTGTGCGCAAAACCGGCGAGGATCGCGAGCGTGGTGTCGGGATCGAACACGTAGGCGTCGTCGAAATCGGGCACGCGGTCGTCGGCCTTCGAAAAGGCCGGGACTTTCCACTCGACATCGATGCCGAACGTCTTGCGGACGTCGACTTCCTTGTCGGGCGCGGCCATGAGCGTGCCGGAATCGCCGTGGGAGGTGGTCATTTCGTTCATCGGTTGCGCTGCCTAGACGTGAGCAAGTAGTGCTGCAACCGGCAATGGCAACAGCCATTCCGGCTAAAGGGAGAAGTCATGAAGATTTACGGATTTCCGCTGTCCCCGTTCGTGCGCAAGGTCGTCGTCGCCGCGCGCGAGAAGGGACTCGACTATGAAACGATCCCGGCAAACCCGAGCCAGCCGACCGAGGAATTCCTCAGGGTCAGCCCGTTCAGCAAGATTCCGGCGCTCGAGGACGGCGATTTCTGCCTCGCCGATTCGACCGCGATCGTGACCTACCTCGACGCCAGGTACCCGGCCCCGGCGCTGCTGCCGGCCGAACCCAGGGCACGCGGCCGCGCCGTGTGGTTCGAGGAAGTGGCCGACACCGTGCTGATCCCGGCCGGTGCGCCGATCGTCGTCAACCGCTTCCTGCGGCCGCAGATCTTCGGCACCGACGGGGACGAAGAGGCAGCCAAGGCGGGCGAGGAAGCGGTCAGGAAGCCGCTCGCCTATCTCGAGACGCAGGCCAGCAACGGCTGGCTCGACGGCGAATTCTCGGTCGGCGATATCGCCATTGCATGCGCCCTCAAGACCTTGAGCTACACCGGCTGGTCGCTCGACCCGGCGAGCTATCCCAAGCTCGCCGCGTGGTACGAGCGCGTGCGCGAACGCCCGGCGTGGCAGGCCGCGGCCGACGAGGAGGACGCGATTTTCGCCTCGATGAGAGGCTAGCCGACTTTTGCGGGCAGGTGGAACAGGTCGATGAAGCGATCCGCCAGGCTGCGGTCGCCGTCGATCCTGACCCCCTGCCCCGCCAGTTCCTTGGGCGGCACCTTGCCGTAGAATATCGCCGCCAGCAGCGGCGCGACGGGTGCGCGGAAAGTGACGTGCGCGCCCTCGAGGTCGGCGCGGCGAATAGGCAGTTGACCGTCCTTCAGCTCCGCAAGGTAACTTTCGCCCGCGACATCGAAGCCGATCGTTGCATCGAATTCCTTCGCTCGCACCTTGTCGACCATCGTCCGCAAGCTGAGCATCAGCGAGACGGGCGAAAGCGGCAGGGTCGGGTCGTGCAGCGGCGATTGCGCCGCCCAGCGACCGAGCTCCTGGATGGCGGGCTCGGCGAGATAGCCCCACTCGGTAAGCTCATAGACCTGCACGTTGGCGGGCGGCGGTAGCGTGCGTTTCACCAGCGCGCCCGCGCGTTCGAGGCTCTCCAGCCGCTCGGAGAGCACCTTGGCGCTGATCCCGGCGAGCGCCTTTCGCAGTTCAGAAAAGCGCCGCGGGCCGAGTATCAGCTCGCGGACCACCAGCAGCGACCAGCGCTCCCCCACAAGTTCCATGGCAAACGCGGTGCCGCAGGCGTCTTCATACCATCGGCCGTGCTTGGTATCGGGCGACTCGGTTTCTTTTTGTAACTTCACGGTTGCTTTTAGTAACTCATTGCGGCACGAATCGCAAGTCCCGACTCGCGGCCGATGGAAAGGAGCCCGCCATGACCAAGATGATATTCGTGAACCTGCCAGTCGCAGAACTGGCCAAGTCGAAGGCCTTCTATGAGGCGCTCGGCTTCGCCAACAATCCGCAATTCACCAACGACCAGGCCGCGGCGATGATGTGGTCCGACACGATCGTCGTCATGCTGCTGCGCCACGGGTTCTGGAAGACCTTCACCAGCAAGGCCATCCCGGACGCGAAGGAAAGCGCCCAGGTGCTCCTGTGCATCAGCATGGACAGCCGCGAGGCCGTCGATGGCATCGTCGCCGACGCCACCCGCGCCGGCGGCAGGGCGGACCCCACGCCGACGCAGGACATGGGCTTCATGTACGGCCGCAGCTTCGAGGATCCCGACGGCCACATCTGGGAGCCGATGTGGATGGACCCGAAGGTCGCCGCCGGCGAAATGCCGGTCGAACATATCGAAGCCTGAACAGAGCGAATGGGGGAACAGAGGCAATGGCCACGGTTGTCGATAGCGCTCCTGCGGCAACGCAGGTCTCATGGCCCGGCCGCATCCCCAGCGGGATCGCGATCGCTTTCCTGCTGATGGATGCCGGCATGAAGATCGCCGGCCTGCCGGCCGTCACCGAAGCCGCGGCCGGGATAGGCTGGCCGACAGGCGTCGCCTACTGGCGGGTGATGGGCCTGGTGCTGCTCGCCTGCACCGCGCTCTATGCCTGGCCGCGCATGGCGGTGCTCGGTGCAATCCTGCTGACCGGCTGGCTCGGCGGGGCGATCGCCAGCCACCTGAGACTCGGCGACCCGTGGTTCAGCCACGTCCTGTTCGGCACATACGTCTGCCTGTTCGTGTGGGGCGGGCTGTGGCTGCGCTCCCCGGCGCTGCGTGCGCTGATCCTCTTCACTCCAGCAAAGGACTGACTCATGGCAAACCAACCCGTCCCCGTCGTCACCGCGTTCGACTGGGTGCCCGAATTCGCCAAGGGCCTGGTGCGCGACTTGCGCGTACGCTGGGCGTTCGAGGAGCTCGGCGAGCCCTATGCGGTCGAGAAGTTCGGCGCCGCCAACCCGCGCCCTCACGGCTACGTCAACTGGCAGCCATTCGAGCAGGTCCCGGCCTTCCGCGACGACGGCGTCGAGATCTTCGAAACCGGCGCGATCCTGCTGTACCTCGCCGAGAAGCACGACGCCTTGCTCCCGAAGCGCGAAAACGCGCGCTGGCGGGCGATCTCGTGGCTGTTCGCCGGGCTGAACAGCGTCGAACCGTCATGCATGCGCTACTTCGCCTACACCGTGTTCAACTCCGGGAAGGAGTGGACCGAAGGGGCGACGGAAGCGGTCGTGCCGCTCCTGCGCCAGAAGCTCAGGCGCGTGTCCGATGCGCTCGGCGATGGCGAATGGCTGGCGGGCGAGTTCTCGATCGCCGACATCATGATGGTGACGGTGCTCAACAGCCTGAAGGAAACCGGCTTCGTCGCGGAATTCCCGGCGCTCGCCGCATATCACGCGCGCGCCACCAGCCGGCCAGCCTACCAGCGGGCACTCGCAGCACAAATGGCCGATTTCGACGGCCCTCCGCCCGAAGGAAGGGGATGAGCCATGCACCTCGACGGCTTCATCATTCCCGTGCCCGATGAAAAGCGCGACGCCTACCTCGCGATGGCCGAGTGGTTCGACCGGGCCATGGTCGATCTCGGCGCCCTCGAAGTCGTCGAAGGGTGGGAGACCGACGTCCCCGACGGCAAGCGCACGGATTTCCGCAAGGCCGTTGCCGCCGAGCCAGGCGAGAAGATCGTCTTCTCGTGGATCCTGTGGCCCGACAAGCCAACCGCCGACGCGGCGCACGAGGCGATCCACGAGGACGAGCGCTTCAAGGCGATGACCGAGATGCCGTTCGACGGACGGCGAATGATCTTCGGCTCGTTCGAGCCGATCCTGAGCCTGAGGAGGTGACGATGACCGGCATGCCCATCTGGTACGAGCTGATGACGCCCGACCCGGACGGAGTGAGAGATTTCTACCGCGCGGTGGGCGGCTGGCAGATCGCCGAATCCGGCTCGCCGGCCGGCAGCGGCCAGAACGACTATCGGATGATACAGCGCAGCGACGGCGGCAGCCTGGGCGGCGTGCTCAAGATAAGCCAGGACATGGCCGACCACGGCGCCAGGCCCGGCTGGCTGACCTATTTCCATGTCGATGACGTACCGGCATCCGTGACCAGGCTGGAAGCGGCGGGCGGCAAGTCCTGGATGGGTCCGCGCGACATCGGCGTCGGCACGATCGCCATGGTCGCCGACCCGCAAGGCGCCCCCTTCTACTTGATGGACCCGGTGCCCCCGCCTGACCAGCCGGACGCCAAGAGCGACGTATGGGATCGCGAGAAGCCCGGCCATTGCCGCTGGAACGAGCTCGCCACGACCGACGCGCCGGCGGCGAAGGATTTCTACACCAGCTTGCTGGGCTGGAAGTCAGAGAACTCGATGCCGATGGGCGAGCGCGGCGATTACCTGTTCGTCGAATGCGAGGGCAACCAGATCGGCGCGATCAACCCGTGGATCGGCGAGAACCAGCCGCCGATGTGGCTGCTCTACCTTGGCGTCGACAGCATCGCGCGCGCCGTGGACGCGGCGAAGGGCAATGGCGGCACCGTTATCAACGGCCCGCACGAAGTGCCCGGCGGCGACCACGTGTTCGTGGCCACCGACCCGGCCGGCGCCATGATCGCCTTCGTCGGCCCGAAAGGAGAATGATCATGACTGACAACACCGGCCAGATCTGCCTGTGGTTCGAGAAGGATGCCGAGTCGGCCGCGCGCTTCTACACCGAGACTTTCCCGAACAGTTCTGTCGGCAAAGTCCACCGCTCGCCCGCCGACAACCCTTCGGCGAAGGAAGGCGAGCCGCTGACGGTGGAGTTCACCGTCATGGGCATCCGCTGCATGGGCCTCAACGGCGGGCCGCACTTCCAGCAGAGCGAGGCGTTCTCGTTCGTGGTCGTGACCGAGGACCAGGAAGAGACCGACCGCTACTGGAACGCCATCGTCGATAACGGCGGGCGGGAAAGCATGTGCGGCTGGTGCAAGGACCGGTGGGGCGTCTCGTGGCAGATCACCCCGCGCATCCTGGCCGAGGCAATGAACGGCGATCCGGCGCGCGGCAAGAGGATCTTCCAGGCGATGATGACGATGAAGAAGATCGACATCGCCGCGCTCGAAGCCGCCGCCGACGCCGCCCCGGCCGAAGCCTGAGCGCCTGCGAGGAGACACGCCATGCCCCGCAAGATCGTCGGTACCGTGTTCCAGACGCTCGACGGCGTCATGCAGGCGCCCGGCGGCCCGAGCGAGGATCCGACCGGCGGCTTCGAGTTCGGCGGCTGGCAGTTCGGCTTTCCCGACGAGGAGGCCGGCGAAGCGCTCGGCGACAGCCTCAAGCCGCCCTACTCGCTGCTTCTCGGGAGGCGGACCTACGAAATTTTCGCGTCGTACTGGCCCTACCAGGAAAGCGATGGCGAAAACGGCCAGGTCGCCCGCGCCTTCGACGCGGCCGAAAAGTTCGTCATGACGCATTCGGACGCCCCTCTCGAATGGGCGGCCAGCCGCCGGGTCGCGGGGTTCGATGAGCTTGCGGACATCCGTCGCGGCGATGGCCCGGACCTTCAGATCTGGGGCAGCAGCACGCTTTACCCGGGCCTGATCGAGCGCGGCCTGCTCGACCGGTTGACCGTGCTGACTTATCCGCTCGTGCTCGGGAAAGGGAAGCGCCTGTTCGGCAATGGCACGCCGGCCGCGACCCTGAGGCTCGAGAGCGGCAGGATGACCGGCCGAGGCACCGCCGTCGCCAGCTTCGTTCCCGAGCTGGGCGTCGCGGTCGGCGCCAGCCCGCCCGTCGACGCCAACGCCCGCGAGGAACGCCGCCAGCAACGCATCGCGCAAGGAACCTGGTGATGCTGGCGCTCTACGGGCACCTGTTCTCGTCCTATACCTGGAAGGCGCTGATCCCGTTGTATGCGAACGGGATGGAGTTCGAGTTCCGCGCACTCGACGCCGAGCATCCGGAGAACTTCGAGTTCGTCGCCAGGGCGCACCCGGCGGGCAAGTTCCCGGTGCTGACGGACGGCGGCGTCACCGTCGTCGAGGCGACGGCGATCATCGAGTACCTCGCCGTCCACCATCCCGGCCCCGAACCACTGATCCCGGTCGAACCGGCGCTCGCGGCGACCGCGCGGATGCTCGACCGGGTGTTCGACAACTACGTGATGGCCAACATGCAGCGCGTCGTGGCGGCCCACTTCAAGGACAGGGACAATCCGGGCCTCGGCCTGAGAGACCAGCCCGAGGCGGTCGAAGCCGAGGCCGGCAACGCCGGGCTGCGGCGTGCCTATGGCTGGCTGGAGCATTGGCTGGAAGGCAACCTCCTGCCGCCCAATGTCAGCCTGGTGACCTGCGCCGCGGCACCGTCACTTTTCTATGCCGACTGGGTCGAGCGCATTCCCGAGGGCTCGCGGCTCGCCGCCTTGCGCGCCGAATTGCTGGCCCTCCCCGCCGTCAGCCGCTGCGTCGAGGATGCGCGGCCGATGCGCGGTTATTTCCCGCCCGGCGCGCCCGATCGCGACTGAGCCACGAGAGGAGCCTGGAATGGACGACAATCTCGAACTGCGACTGACCCGCTACATCGCCGCCCCGCCGGACAGGGTGTGGGACGTCCTCGTCAACCGGCAGGAGGAATGGTTCTGCCCGAAGCCGTGGCGCGCCAAGATCAGCCACCAAGACCGCCGCGCCGGCGGCCGCTGCGAGATGACGTTCCATGGCCCCGACGGCGAGGTCATGCCGCAAAACGGCATCTACCTCGCGTTCGACGAGGGGCGCCGCTTCGTCACCACCGATGCCGTGGTCTACGGGGCCGATGGCGATTTCGAGCCGACAGGGCCGTTCATGATCGGCTTCTGGGAAATCGAGCCGGAGGGGGACGGCACCCGGTTCACCGGCCGCGCCCGCCATTGGAGCGAGGACGCGGTGAGGCAGCACAGGGAGATGGGCTTCGAGGGCGGCTGGGGCATCATGGCCGACCAGCTCAAGGACTTGTGCGAAGAGGCGAAGGCCGAGGCCTGAAGAGGCGTTGACAAGGATATTTGTTCCCTTAATGTTCCAAAGGGTCGAAAGGAGTCGTTCGCATGGCCGCCTTCACCTTCTTCTTCCACCCGATGAGCCGCGCGCAGATTGCGCGCTGGGCGTTTCACGAAGTCAAGGCCGACTATGAGCCGGTCCTTGTCGATTGGGCGAACAAGCCCGCGGCGCTGCTCGAAGCGAACCCGATGGGCAAGCTGCCGACGATCATCCATCACCATGGCGGGCACGATCACGTGGTAACCGAAGCGGCGGCGGTGTGCCATTACCTCGCCGCCACTCACCCTCAAGCCGGGCTGCTCCCGGGCGAGCACGAGATGGCCGACTATTTCCGCTGGCTGTTCTTCGCCGCCGGGCCGCTCGAGCAAGCAGCGACGACAAAGATGTTCGGCTGGGAGCTCCCCGCCAACCAGGAAATGGCGGCCGGCTTCGGCAATTACGACCGGGCGATGAGTGCCCTCGACGGCTGGTTTGCGGCCCACGACTACGTGTGCGGCCACCGGTTCACGATGGCCGATGTCTATGTCGGCTCGCACGTCGAATGGGGGATGATGTTCAAGTCGTTCCCCGAGCGGGCCAGCTTCAGCGCCTATGTCGAGCGCATGCGCGCGCGGCCGGCCTATCAGGAGGCGAAAGCGATCGACAACAAGCTGATCGCCGAGATGCAGGCACATGCCTGACGAGCCGGCGACGCTCGAGGGCCGCTGCGCGTGCGGCGAAGTCCGTTATCGCCTCGCCGAGCGACCGTTCGCGGTGCATTGCTGTCACTGCCGCGATTGCCAGCGCGAGACCGGCTCGGCCTTCGTCCTCAACGGGCTGATCGAGACGCCGCACGTCGAGGTCGCGGCCGGCGACCCCGAAACGATCCTGACGCCGTCGGCCAGCGGCCAGGGCCAGCGCATCGTCCGCTGCCCGGCTTGCAAGGTGGCCTTGTGGAGCCACTACGGCGGCATGGGCGGCAAGGCCGCCTTCGTGCGCGTCGGCACCCTCGAAAATCCGGACGCCTGCCCGCCGCAGGTGCATATCTTCACCCGCAGCAGGCAGCCGTGGTTCGTGCTGCCGATGGACGCGCCGGCGTTCGACGTGTTCTACAGCCGCGACGACCTCGACACGCTATTCGGCGAGGACGGCGCAGCCCGTTGGCGCACTCTGCGCGGCGGCTGATGGCGCACAAGCGAACGGTTCGGTTTCGCCTGCTGAGGCAGGAGGCGGCGGCGCCGAGCGGCGACCCCAGCGCCGCGTTCGGGCTGCAGGACAGGCACGGCAAGCTGCAGCCGCCGGTCAGGCGTGCCGACGGCATGCACGTGTTCGAATTTGAGCTTTCCGTGGATGCGGGCCCGGACGGGCGGGCCAACTTCACGGGCCCGTTCGCCTGCGGCCCGCGTGACCAGCGTTTCGTCTATCTCTCGTGGCCGGATCTCGACGGTTGCGGCTACGTCAACCGCGTCAAGGTGCGGCTGGCCGATCTCGACTGGCCGCAAATCGAGGCAGCGATCACGCGCGATGTTCCGCTTGAGGCCGATGCCAGCGGTCGCAAGGCCGGCGGCGGCACCGTCTCGGTCACCTGGCGCCTCGGCGACGGCTGAGCGAAACTCTCGCTTCGGCGAGCGCTGCACCACGAGGCAAGCTTAAGTCAGGCGAAGGCCGCGGCCTTGCGCAGCAACTGGTAAGCCTCGACCACGCTCTGCAGACGGCCTTCATGGGTGCGGTCGCCACCGTTGCGGTCCGGGTGGTACTTACGGACCAGCTCGGAATAGCGGCTGCGCAGGCGCTTGCGGTCGGCTTGCGGTTCGAGCCCCATAACGCCGAGCGCCTCACGCTCGCGCGGGGTGAACCTGGCATAGGCCTGCCGCCCGGCGGCGCGCGCACGGAGTTCGCTCGCCCTCGCGCCGATGGCATCGAGCGGATCGTCGAAATCGGCCCAGCGCGGCACGCCGTCGACGCCGGCATCGGCGCGGAACGCGCGCGTGTCGCGACGCCAGCCGTTGATCGGCGATTGCGCCTCGATGATTTCGTCAGGCGTCATGCCGTTGAACCAGTCATACTCGGAATTGAACGCGCGCACGTGGTTGAGGCAGAACCAGCGCGAATCCCCGGGCCCGTCGAAGCCATGGGGCCGCTCTCCCGGCGCGCGGAACTCTCCCGGCTCGCGGCAGCCCTCCGCCTCGCACTTCCGCCCAGTTTCCTCGTACCTGCCGTGGAACCTCTCGCGTCGCATCGGCTATAGGATGGGGAGAGTCGGCCCGGAAGGAAACCCCCGAAATGGCAGGAAGTGTCGCCCGCGAGATCGAAACCCTGTTGCAGCACGCGTTCATGCCGACGCGGCTCGACGTCATCAACGACAGCGCCCGCCATCACGGTCACGCGGGGGACGACGGCAGCGGCGAATCGCATTTCACGGTGCTGATCGAGAGCGTCGCCTTTGCCGGGAAGAACCGTGTCGAGCGCCAGCGGATGGTCAACCGCGCGCTGGGCGACATTCCGGGGCAGCGGGTCCACGCCCTTGCTATCCGGGCCTTTGCGCCGGGAGAAGCAGCATGAGCTACCAGCTGTGGTACTGGCCGAGCATTCCCGGCCGCGGCGAGTTCGTCCGCCTGGCCCTCGAAGCCGCCGAGATCGAGTACGAGGACATGGCCCGCGAGCAGGGCGCCGAAGCCTTGATCGCCGACCTGCAGGGCCGCGGCGGCATCCGCCCGTTTGCCCCGCCGTACCTCGTCGACGGCGAGCTGTGCATCGGCCAGACGGCGCACATCCTGGCGTTCCTCGCCGACCGGCACGATTTCGGCGCGGGTGAGCTCGAGGTCGACTTGCAGCTGATCCAGCTCCAGCTCGATATCACCGACATCGTCGCCGAGGTGCACAACGTCCATCATCCGGTTGCCGCGGCGCTCTATTACCAGGACCAGATGGATGCAGCTTACGAGGCCGCGCGGCACTTCCGCGACCAGCGCCTGCCGAAGTACCTCGACCACTTCGAGGCGGCGCTGGAGGAGAACGGCGGTCCCTGCGTGCTCGGCGACCGCTGGACGCATGTCGACACCAGCCTGTTCCAGCTGATGGAGGGGCTCGACTACATGTTCCCCAACCGCATGCGCGAGCTCGACTATCCGCGGCTGGAACTGTGTCGCCAGGCCATGATGGAGATCGCCGGCGTCGAACAGTACCTTGCCTCCGACCGGCGCCTGTCGTTCAACGAGGACGGCATCTTCCGCTTTTACCCTGAACTCGACAGCGAGTGACGTTCGCTTGCGCGCGGTGCGGATAGCGCGCACAGTCCGGCCGAAATTCTCTTTGACGCGAGATGCGCGATGACCGGCCTGCTCCTCATTCCAGTCGTCCTGCTGCTGATACTCCTGGCTCGTTCGTTCCGCATCAACCAGGAATACCAGCGCGGGGTGATGTTCCGGCTGGGCCGGCTCGGCACGACGAAGGGGCCGGGCCTGTTCTGGCTGATCCCGCTGGTCGACCGGGTGGTGAAAGTCGATCTCAGGACCATCACCGCAGCCCTCGAAACGCAGGAGACGGTGACCCGCGATGGCGTCGCGGTGCGGGTGAACGCGGTGTTGTGGTACCGCGCGGTCGATGCGGCGCGGGTCGTTACCACGGTGATGAACTGGCACGGCGCCGTGATCCAGGCCGCCGAGACGGCGATGCGCGACGCGATCGGTCAGAGCGACCTCGACCAGATGCTCAAGGACCGCGCCTCGATCAACAAGCGCCTGCTCGAGATGCTGACCAACACCTGCCTGCAGTGGGGCGTCGATATCGATGCGGTCGAGATCAAGGACCTCGACATTCCCGAGCAGATGCAGCGCGCGATCGCCAAGGAAGCCGAGGCGATCCGCGAGAAACGGGCGCGGATCATCAAGGCCGAAGGTGAAAGCGAAGCATCGAAGACGCTGGCCAATGCGGCGCACACGATCTCGCAGCAGCCCGGCGCGATGGAGCTGCGGCGGCTGCAAACCTTGACCGAGATCGGAACCGAGCACAATTCGACGATCATCGCTATGTTCCCGACCGAACTGCTCGAAGCGGCGCAGAAGCTGGTGGAAGCCAAGAAATGACCATTCTCAAGACCGTCACTCCCGTCTCGCACGACCTTGGCAGCTTCGAGGTCCGGCGTGCCGTGCCGAGCGCCGAGTGCCGGATGGTCGGCCCGTTCGTCTTCGTCGACCAGTTCGGCCCGGCGCAGCTGGCGCTCGGCCAGGGCATGGACGTGCGCCCGCATCCGCACATCAACCTCGCCACGGTCACATGGCTGTTCGAAGGAGCGATCGATCACCGCGACAGCCTCGGCACGTATTCCACCATCCATCCCGGCACCGTGAACCTGATGACCGCCGGCAGCGGCATCGTGCATTCGGAGCGCAGCCCGGCCGTCGAGCGGCAGGGCGGGCCGAAGCTGTACGGCATGCAGACCTGGCTTGCGCTGCCGGACGGGCGCGAGGAGATCGATCCGGCGTTCGAGGCAATCGGTGACTTGCCGGTGATCGACGGCGGCGGCGCCACGGCGCGGATCATCATGGGCTCGCTGTGGGGGCGCCGGGCGCAGACGACGACTTACGCCGAAACGATCTACGCCGAGATCGAGCTGCAGGCCGGCGGGTCGATCCCGATCGACGCCCTCGCCGACGAGCGCGCGGTCATGCTGGTCGGTGGCGAAGCGAGCCTCGATGGGGAACGGCTGGAGCTGTTCGATCTCAACGTGCTTCGTCCCGGAGAGCCGATGACCTTGCGTTCCGAACACGGCGCGCGCGCCATGTTGCTCGGAGGCGAGGCTTTCACGTCGCCCCGCTTCGTGTGGTGGAACTTCGTCAGCTCCGATCGCGAGCGGATCAACCAGGCCAAGACCGATTGGCGTGAGGGACGCTTCGCCAAGGTGCCCGGCGACGAGAATGAGTTCATCCCGCTTCCGGAAGTACCGCTGACCGTCAGCTATCCGTGACGCCGGGCGATCGGGTGCGCGCGTTGGTCGAATATCGTTCCTAAGGGCGGCAAGACTCCCCTAGAACGGCCAGCGGATTGGGGAGGGACTGCGATGCGTGAAATTGCGACCGCCCTCGGTGCCCTGGCGCTGGTGGTATTCCTGGCAGCGGCGGGTAGCGCGGGAGCTCCCGGCAAGGCCGCGCGCTTCGATGCCTCGGGCAAGATGCTGTTCCCGGCGGACTACCGAACCTGGGTGTTCCTGAGCTCAGGCCACGGCATGAGCTACAACCCCATCGCCAACGCCGCGGCCGAAGCGCCGTTCGACAACGTGTTGGTCGATCCGGTGTCGTATCGCTCGTTCCTCACGACCGGCACATGGCCGGAAGGAACGGTGCTGGCGCTGGAAGTGAGGGCCGGCACCTCGCACGGTTCGATCAACAGGTCCGGCGCCTATCAATCGGGCGAGCCGCTCGGTGTCGAGGTGCACACCAAGGATACCAGGCGCTTCGGCAAGGCCGACGACGGCTGGGCGTTCTTCCCCTTCGAGGGCGGCAAGCCGGCAACGATGATCCCGAGGGACGCCAGCTGCTATTCGTGCCATGCCGCCAGCACCGCGGTCGACCAGACGTTCGTGCAGTTCTACCCGACGCTGCTGCCGATCGCCCGCGCCAAGGGCACCCTCAACCCAGCCTATCTCGCCGAGGAGAGGACCGAGGGGCACTGAAAAGGCAAGCCGGCCGCGTCATGGGGCCGCGGCCGGTTGCCATCCTCCTCAATTGAAACTCAGCTGGCAATGAAGGCGCTGCTGTCGAACGTCACGCCCCTGCTGTTCAGCTGTTCCATGGCGCTGTTGCGGGCGGCGTCCTTGCACGCCTGCCAGGCCGACACGGCTTTGAGGTCGCGGATGTCGGGCCGCTCGCAGGCGGCATCGACGCGCTGGGCGAGGGTCCTGGCGCCGATCGGCGAAGCGAGGTCGAGGTCGCTGTAGGGAACCTCGACGGTGAATTCCTCGGCCGCGGCGGGAGCGACGGCGAGGAGGGAAACGGAAGCCGCCGCGAGGGCGCTGAGGGCAAGCTTGGTCATGCATCGTACTCCTGTTGGTCGCCGCGATGGCGATGATCCCCGCCTAGGCGCCGATCGTCGCAGCGGTTTGTCGCGCGAGGAGCAAATTGTCGGAGATTGTATGGCGCTTCCCGCAGCTCTATCCTGGACAAAGTCAACGATTAGGGGGGCTTGGCAGCGGATCGGCCACGTTCATCGGTCGCCATCCTGCGACAATCGTTACACTTCGACCCACTTCTTTCCGCTCGATGAACCGGCCGCCTCGCGCAGCCACTCGACCCACGCGCCGTGCGGGTGCGCCGTCAACAGCTGTACCGCCTCACCCTCGCCGGGCCAGTTGCGAACCCACAGCTCGTGGCGGAACGTCTCGCGGTTGGTCTCGAGCGCAAGCCACGCGAGCGGCTTGTCGGGCGTGGCTCTCGCGCCCGCTTCTTCCATCAGGTGCGTTATCGCCTGCTTGGAGGCGTCGGGCAGGTACTGCCACACGATCGAATGGAACAGCGCGCGAGTGACACCGCTCTCCCGCGGCGCTTCGAGCATGGCCCGCACGAACTCGGCCGCGTCCATCCGTACGAGTTCGGGGGGCGAGCGCTCCGCCATCGAGATAGCGATGTCGAGCCGGTCCATCCGCGCGGTCGCCTCGGGCCAGACGTAGGCCTTGAGGCGCAACGCCTGCGCCGGATCGGCCAGGTCGATCGGCGCCACGTCGCAGCCGCGGGCGGCAACGATCTCGACTTTGCCTGCCGGCGGCGGCGGTCCGCGCCAGTCGGGCGCGATCCTCATGCGCGACAGGCCAGGCCCGGCCTTCACCCCGCCGAGGTCGAAGCAATAGCGCGCCATCATCGTGTTGACTCCGGCGCTTGCGCCGATCTCGTTCAGCTCGAACCTCGGCCCGTGCCGCCGCGACAGCCACAGCAGGCCGGCCATGATGCTGGCCGAGCGGCCCGCCTCGTTGGTCTGTGGCGGACTGTCGAGCCACGCCATCAGCGGCGCATCGAACTTCACCGCCAGGTCGGCGACAATGGCGTCGATCGCGGGCTGGTCCGTCAGCAGCCCGGCGTAGACCGGCTGCAAGCGGGTGTCCTGGCCGGTCAGGCACAGCCAGTGCAGACCGCCGGCGATGCGCAGCGGCATCGCGTCGGCGAGCACAAGCCCGTGCCAGTTGGCCATCCGCCGCCCGGTCGCCGTGCCGCCGTCGAGGATCGCGAGCTCGGCGCGCACGACCCTCGCCGTGCACGGCGCGAACGCCTCCTCCGCGTGCCGCGCCTGCCATTCGATGGCCTCGCGCACGTCGAGAATAGCCATCACCTGCTCCGCCATTTGCGTTGCCCTTTCTCCAGCGTCTGACTATCTGCGCCCCGCGATGCCCGAACCGCTGACCTTCGCCGTGCCCAAGGGGCGCATCCTCGACGAGGCGCTGCCGGTTATGGCGCGCGCCGGCCTCGTGCCGGAAAGCGCGTTCCACGACAAGGGCAGCCGCGCCCTGTCTTTCTCGTGCGAAGGCGGCGACATGCGCATCATCCGAGTGCGCGCGTTCGACGTCGCCACTTTCGTCGCTTTCGGGGCTGCCCAGGCAGGCATCGTCGGCTCGGACGTGATCGAGGAATTCGACTTTTCCGAGCTCTACGCCCCGGTCGATCTCGGCATCGGCCACTGCCGCCTGTCGCTCGCCGCGCCCGGCGGGGCGAAGCCGTCGCTCAGCGCCAGCCACATCCGCGTCGCAACCAAGTATCCCAGCATCACCAAGCGCTGGTTCGAGAAGGAGGGCGTCCAGGCCGAGTGCATCAAGCTCAATGGCGCGATGGAACTGGCGCCGGGCCTGGGCCTTGCGGGCCAGATCGTCGACCTCGTCTCTACCGGCCGCACGCTCGCCGACAACGGCCTCGCCGAGACCGCAACCATCATGCAGGTCTCGGCCCGCCTGATCGTTAACCGGGCCGCGCTCAAGACCGATCCTCGCGTCGCCGCGCTGGTCGAGACCTTCCGCGCGCTCGCCGCCGACGAGGCCGCCTGATGCTGCGCCTCAAGACCACCGATCCTGACTTCGCCAAGAAGTTCCAGCGCATCGTCGAAGACCGCCGCGAGAGTGGCGAGAACCTCGCGCGCACCGTGGCCGACATCCTCGACGCCGTGCGCCGCAAGGGCGACGAGGCGCTGCAGGAAATGACCGCGCGCTACGACAGCCATTTCCTCACCGCGGACCTCGCCAGCTGGCGCGTTTCGCCGGACGAATGCGAGCTCGCCTACCTCGCGCTCGATGCGAACCTGCGCCAGGCACTCGATCTCGCCGCCGAGCGCATCCGTACCTATCACCAGAGCCAGCTTCCGGCGGACCGCGACTTCACCGACGAGGCCGGCGTCCGCCTCGGCGCGCGATGGCGCGCGGTTGATGCGGCGGGGCTCTATGTGCCCGGCGGTCGCGCCTCTTACCCCTCGTCGCTGCTGATGACCGCCATTCCGGCCAAGGTCGCCGGGGTCGAGCGGCTCGCGGTGGTGACGCCGACGCCAAAGGGCGCGACCAATCCGCTGGTGCTGGCGGCCGCGCATATCGCCGGGATCGACGAGATCTGGCGCGTCGGCGGCGCGCAGGCGCTCGCCGCGCTCGCCTATGGCACGCAGCGGATCAAGCCGGTCGACGTGATCGTCGGCCCCGGCAACGCCTATGTGGCCGAAGCCAAGCGCCAGCTCTACGGCGTCGTCGGCATCGACATGGTGGCGGGCCCGAGCGAGATCCTCGTCATTGCCGACGGCAAGAACGACCCGGACTGGATCGCCGCTGACCTGCTCAGCCAAGCCGAGCACGACCCTTCCGCCCAGTCGATCCTGATCACCGACGATCCGCTGTTCGCGGAGCAGGTCGAAGACCGTGTCGACGTGCAATGCTCCTCGCTCGCCACGCGCCGGACGGCGCGCGCCAGCTGGGACGACCACGGCGTCCTGCTGGTGGTCTCGGACATGGCGGAGGCCCCGGCCCTCGCCAATCGCCTCGCCGCCGAGCACGTCGAACTGGCGGTCGACGACCCCGAGGCGATGTTCGCGCAAATACGCCACGCCGGCAGCGTGTTCCTCGGCCGCCACACCCCTGAGGCGGTCGGCGACTACATCGCCGGGCCTAATCACGTGCTGCCGACCGGTCGGCGAGCTCGTTTCTCCAGCGGGCTTTCGGTGCTCGACTTCATGAAGCGTACCAGCTTCATCGCGATGGATTGCGGCGCGCTTGCCCGGATCGGGCCGGCGGCGATTGCCCTCGCCACGGCCGAGGGCCTGCCGGCGCACGCGCAGTCGGTGAAAGTGAGGCTGAAGTGAGCAACGCGCGCTCGCTTTCGCGGTCCGCCGCACGCCTCGCCGCGGTGCAGGCGCTCTACCAGCATGAGATGGAAGGCACGCCGAAGGCGAAGCTGCTCGACGAGTTCCACCAGCATCGCCTAGGTCGGGAGATCGAGGACGAGCAATACGCCGAGGCCGACGTCGATTTCTTCGACGACGTCGTCGGCGGCACCCTCGCCCGGCGCGAAGAGATCGATGGCCTGCTGGCCGCAAAGTTGACCGAGAACTGGCGTCTCGAGCGGCTCGACAAGACCCTGCTGCAAATCCTGCGCGCCGGCGTCTACGAGCTGCTCGCCCGCGCCGACATCGCCGTGGGCACGGCGATCGGCGAATACGTCGACGTTGCCCATGCGTTCTTCGACGAGCGCGACGCGCGGATCGTCAACGGTGTGCTCGACGCGGTGGCCAAGGCGGTACGGTGAGCGCCGAGAGCGCCTTCATCGAGTCCCTCAAAGCCCTGGCCAGCGTTCCCGCTGCGCGCGCGCTGGCCGACGATTGCGCGGTGCTGGAAGTCGGCGGTGAGACGCTGGTCCTGACCCATGACGTGCTCGTCGAGGGCGTCCATACACTGCCGGGGCAGGATCCGGCGGATATCGCCTGGAAGCTCGTCTCGGTGAATCTGTCGGACCTCGCCGCCAAGGGTGCGCGGACGCTCGGCGTGCTGCTCGGGCACATGCTCGGGCCGGATGACGAACGGTTCGTCGCCGGACTGACCGAGGCCCTGACGCGTTACGACGTGCCGCTGCTCGGCGGCGACACCTCCTCGGGCGGCCCACCGCGCTGCTGGGGACTGACCGCGATCGGAAAGGCGACGCATCGGCCCGTGCCCTCGCGGGCCGGTGCAAGGGGCGGAGACAGCGTCTGGGTTACCGGTCCGCTCGGCGCGACGATGGCCGGCTTCGAAGCGCTACGCGACAACACCGGCGCGGACAGCACCGCCTACCGCCGCCCTCTCGCCTGTCTCGGCGAAGGCGAAGCGCTCGCGCCGCTCGTCACCGCCATGATGGACATCTCCGACGGCCTGCTGCTCGATGCCTTTCGCATGGCCGAGGCCAGTCGCGTGACGCTGGCGCTGACTTCGGCCGACGTGCCCATCGCCGTGGCCGAGGACCGTCGAGCCGAGGCGCTACGCTGGGGCGAGGATTACGAGCTGCTGTTCACCCTGCCCGCCGGAACCGAGCCGACGGTCAGCGCCTGGCACATCGGTGAGGTCCGTGAGCGCGGCGAGACCGCGCTCCTGCTGGATGGCGGGGAACCGGAGGGGCCGCTGGGATACGAGCACGGGCGTGACCTTGCGCACGCGCCCACCGACTTGGTCTCTGGACGCACCTGATCGGCGGTGCGCCCAAACCGGCGGGCTGCACGCCCCCCGGACGGCGAGGGTGATTTGGGTGGGGAAAAGGTCGTCCGTCGCGCGGCCGGGAAATTCGCGGAAAAATGCGCCGGTTTCTCCTTCAGGCCAGGTGACAGCGTCCGACTTGCGTCAACCGGCCAAGCAGGCTCTCCAGGCTCGCCTGCCGAGACCCGAGACCGGCGCAAATCGGCCGTAAAGGGGTTGCGCGCGCGTGCCGCGACCTCTAGCGAGCGGCAGCGACTGCGGCCGCGGGTTTCCCGTCGTGCCGCGGATTTTGTTTTTGATTGGGGGAAAGGTCCGCAATGAACCT
>DATJHD010000167.1:0-4057 GCA_035494275.1 Croceibacterium sp. | reverse complement strand
GTATCTCGCTCAATTGCACGTCGCCACGTCCATCGAACCAGCTCGTCACGATGTGGAACGGCATCTTCACGCCGTTCACCGCGCGGTAGTCGGAGTAATCCACCTGCGTCGCGTTTCGCCCCAGCGGTGATTCGGTATAGCGCACCTGGCGCACGAGCAATCCCGTCTTCTGATCGAAATAGAGCTTCACCGGGAGCGAGCGTGGTGTCAGGCGCCCCTGCACCACGTCGGCGTCGCTTCCCGCGATCTCTACCGGAAATCCCACCTTCCAGTCGCTAAACATGGTCTTGATTCCCGCGGGAAATGACAGCAGCGCATCGAGCTTGGCGCCTTCCAGCTCCGCGCCCGTCAGCCCCAGCACCGGCACCGGCGCACCGGGCACCTCGCTGTAGGCGGCGTTCCCGTCATAGGTCGTGGCCAGGTCGCCGTTGAGCGTATGCGCGATTTGGGAACGCTGCATGGGCGATTTGGCATAGATATCGACGGGAATCTTCCGCCCTTCCTCGGCGGAATAACCTTGATAGGTTCCCTTGGCCACCAGGCTGGTAATCGCCGCGACCCGTTGCGGCCCGCCCAGCGCCTGGAGATATTTGTCGAGAATCTGCGCCGCAGGCGGGGCATTGGGCGCGTCTTTGACGACATCGTCGGGCTCGGCGAGGTTCGGCACGCCGTAGATCCCCGCGATCGTCGGCGTGACCCTGGGGTTTGGATCGCCGCGATGGCACGTGTAGCACGTCACCATGCGACGCCCTCCGAAATTATTCTGGTTCAGCGTATTCATCATCGCGATCATGCGGCGAGCCGTGTTCTTGGTCGGACTGTCGATCGCATACGCTGCCCAGTCGTTCTCGGACTGGTGGCAATCGCTGCAGTTATACCCCAGCGAGGCGGAGATAAATCCCATCGTCTCCATGAACTGGCTCACGGTGAGGCCCTTCAACACCTGCACGTTCTTGAAGACGTCGTCGGCCATCACCGGCTGCTGCGCTGCTGCGCTCTGCGCAAAACCTACGCGGGCCCCGAGCGCTCCGATGAAGAGCATTGCCGCCGCGACAACTCTTCGCGCCCCCCCGAACGTCATTGCTCGTCGCACCCTTCGCTCCTATGGCCTTTCGTCCGGTTGCGTCACTGTCCGACAGTCGGCGGACGATAACATGGTGGCCGCATTCGGCGTGAGTCCGAACTTGACACTTCCACGCGGCGGTGAGAGATTGCAGCAAAAATGAGGGACCAGGATCATGACTAGAATCGCGGTCGTAATCTGTAGCACTCTGACCTTGACGCTCAATTCCGCGTCTGCGTTCGCCCATCACGGCTTTGCGGGGCGCTACGATGAAGAACATCCCGTTACCGTTCAGGCGACCGTCGTTGAGTTCCAGTTCACCAATCCGCACTCCGTAATTGTCTTCGACGCAAAAGATGCCAGCGGCAAGACCGAGCGCTGGCAGGCGGAACTTGGAGGCGCCAGCGCGCTCCGTCGCGTTGATGGCTGGACCCAAACCATGCTCAAGGCCGGCGACCAGCTCACGATCATCGGCCCGCAAGCGAAAAACGGCGCGCCCGATATGAACCTGTCTCACGAGAGCAAGATCACGATGACGGCTACGGGGAAAGTCATCCACAACAGTATTAAGGCCGAGCAAGCCGCGCCGGCCGCACCGGCGAACTAGCCATCCAGTCGTTTGTTGTTTGTCGGCGCTTGCCGGAAGGAGCTGTGCGATGAGGAACAGCAGGAAGGGTGTGCTGGTGCTCGGCCTGACGACGGCGGCCTTGTGCGCTTCGGTCGGTTCCAGCTTCGCGCAAGCGCATACTCGGGACGCCGGCCCGCCGAAAGCGCCGGCCACCACCACAAAGCCGACGGGAACGTGGCTGCCGAAATCGATCGCCTACGTCAAGGGTTCCAATACCGGCAAGGGTAATCAGTTCGGCTCCGCGATCGCGCTCAGCGCCGACGGCAACACACTTGCGGTCAGCGCCGCTGCCGAGGACAGCGCCGCCAGAGGCGTCAACGGCGTCTCCAAAGACCGTGCGGTCAATGCCGGCGCAGTGTACGTGTATACGCGAGACAACAAGGGTTGGAAGCAGCAGGCCTACCTCAAAGCATCGAACACGGCGAACGGCGCCCAGTTCGGAAGCTCGCTGTCCCTGAGCGCCAACGGAAACGTCCTGGCTGTCGGCGCTCCCGGAGAAGCGAGTTCGGCCACCGGCGTGAATGGCAATCAGAGTGACGATTCGATGCCGAGTTCGGGTGCCGCCTATGTCTTCGCGCGCGCCGGCGCTGCCTGGTCGCAGCAGGCCTACGTCAAATCGTCAAACACCGGGGGGCCGGATATCGGCTACCAGTTCGGCTTCGCGGTCTCCCTCAGCGGTGACGGCAACACGCTCGCCGTGAGCGAAACGAGCGATCCCAGCAATGCCACCGGCATCAACGGCGACCAGAAGAATACGGCTGCCGCCGATTCCGGAGCGGTGTTTGTCTTCACCCACAGCGGCAACACCTGGTCGCAACAGGCGTACGTCAAGGCCGGGACCGCCACGCCGAATCTGCTGTTCGGCTATTCCGTCGGCTTGAGCGGCAACGGTGACATCCTCGGCGTGGGCGCATACAACGACACTGGACGTCGCGGTGCCATCTACGTCTTCACGCGCAGCAACGGGACCTGGTCGCAGCAGGCGCGTCTCCTGGCCACGAACGGCCAGGTTGGCGATTACATGGGATGCTCGATGGCCATCAGCGACGATGGCAACACTCTTGTCGCCGGCACCGTGGAAGATAAGTTCGCCCAGATCAATGCCGGCGCCGGCAGGGATCTTTTGGACTCCGTCGGCGGAGCCTATGTGTTCGTACGTACGGCAGGCCAGTGGTCGCAACAGGCGTATGTGAAGGCTTTCAATCCGCGGGAGAACGACCAGTTCGGTTGGGCTGTGGCCATCAGCCGCGATGGCAACACCATCGCCGTCGGCTCGCACCTCGAGGATAGTGGCGCGAGGCGCGTCAACGGGGATCAGTCTGACGCTTCCTCGGAAGACTCTGGCGCGGTCTACGTTTACACGCGCACCGGCACGACCTGGAATCCCACGGCCTACGTCAAAGCATCCAACACCAAGCCCGCCGCGGAGTTCGGCATCTCGGTTGCGCTCGATGGCGACGGTAAGTTGCTCGCCGTCGGCGCGACAAAAGAAAATAGCGCCGCCAAGGGCGTCAACGGCAACCAGGACGATAAGTCGTCCCTCAACGCCGGCGCCGCCTACGTCTATTACTGAGCGGCGCGTACTCGAGGGAAGGGCGAACCCCTCGTATTCGCGGTGGACAAGTCGCCTGTCGGGCCGTGCGGGCCCATTCGATTACTGCGTGCGGCGTAAGTCGGATCGGGAGCTCGCTTGGGAACAATCTGGGAACAATTGCGCCCAAACACCGCGGAAAATCAGAGGGTAGGGCCGACCACGAAGCAAGACGAGTCAACAAGATAGGCGTTTCGGCCCTGTCTGCAAAACCTCGATCCCCGGTTCAAATCCGGGCGGCGCCTCCAATTCCAAGCCGTCGATGATCGGAAATTCGCTCGTGATCGGACCAGCGCTTCGCCTCGAGCGCCTGTAACGACCGACATCTCTGCCAACGGTTTCCCGGACCGAATACTTCTGAGCGGCACTCGAAAAGCGAACGGTTCACCAGATCTTTACCTCGCCTTCAGCCGTCCTGCATTGCGAACCGGCCGGCCCGAGCGCATCGTGACACTCCTTTGGAGGTCAAGCGATGCGAACAACGCTTCGTTCTGGTTTCGTCGCACTTACGGTTCTGATCGCGGTCGGCACGACGGCCACCCTTCGCGCCACTTCTGAAACCGTGCAGGGACAGCTCGGAGGGGCAAGGGCCGCGACTGCCCTCTACCATGACGTCGACCAGGCGCTCGCGGATGGCTACATCGATATGGGCACCACGCCAAGCGAGGGTGAAGGGATCGAGTACGTGAATTTCGGCCTGGTCGATTGCACGCTCGACGCGGAGCATCCGGAGGCGCTTCGGTATGTCGAATCCGGCCACGGTCTCCGCCTCGTC
>DATJHD010000166.1:0-3175 GCA_035494275.1 Croceibacterium sp. | reverse complement strand
CAGGCGCCGATGGGCCGCGAATGGTTTCCACTCACGTTCCGCGATCCGAACGAGCGCTGGACCGGCGTCAACGCCGCCGCGCCCGTGCTCAACGGCTTCATCGACGCCGAGCTCAAGCGCCGCGGTCTCACTGATTCCGCCCTGGCGCTGGTCGGCTTTTCCCAAGGCACCATGATGTCGCTGCACGTGGGCCTGCGCCGCGCGACCGCACCGGCCGCGATCGTCGGCTATTCCGGCATGCTCGTGGTTCCAGAGGACATCGACCCGGACACGTTCGCGGGCGAAATCCGCAGCCGCCCGCCGGTCCTGCTGGTGCACGGCGATCAGGACCAACTCATCCCGGTGCAGGCGCTGATGCACGCCGCGCAGGGCCTCGCGGCGCTGGAGATCCCGGTCGAATGGCACATCTCGCCCGGCGTCGGCCACGGCATCGACCAGGAAGGCCTGCGGCAGGGCGGCGAATTTCTTGTGCGCAGGTTTGCGCGGCGCTGAGGCGCGCCTCTTGCCCCGCCCCCCACATCTACTTCACAATCCCGTCACGGTGCCCTACTACTAGGGGTATGTTCGCTGCGTGGCGGCAGCCTTGAAGGAGGCCGGAGAGCTCGCTTGAACGTGCACGTTTCGCCCAGTGGTTTTCCATCCCTGGTGCTCAACGCAGACTTCAGACCGTTGAGCTATTACCCGCTTTCGCTCTGGTCCTGGCAGGACACGATCAAGGCGGTGTTTCTCGAACGCGTGAACATCGTCGCCAATTACGACCACGCGGTGCGCAGCCCCTCCTTCGAGATGAAGCTGCCGAGCGTCGTCTCGCTCAAAACCTTCGTCAAACCGTCCACGCATCCGGCCTTCACGCGGTTCAACGTCTTCCTGCGCGACCGCTTCTCCTGCCAGTATTGCGGCACGCGCGACGACCTCACCTTCGATCATCTCATCCCGCGCTCGCGCGGCGGCCTGACGACGTGGGACAACGTGGTGGCCGCGTGCAGCCCGTGCAATCTGCGCAAGGGTAGCCTGACGATGAACGAAGCCAGGATGTGGCCGTCGCAGCTGCCGTTCCAGCCGACCGTGCATCACCTGCACAGGAACGGCCGGCTGTTCCCGCCGAACTATCTGCACGACAGCTGGCTCGACTATTTGTACTGGGACACCGAGCTCGAGCCGTAAGGCGGCCGGGCGCCTCATTCATGCGCCTGACCGATCGCCCCCTCGTCGCTGCGATGTGTGTCGGCCAGCTCGGCAATTTGCTGCCGCATGTCGCCGTGCCCGCGGTGATGCCGCAGCATCTCATGCCGGCCTGGCAGCTCAGCGCCACCGAAGCCGGCATGATGGCGAGCGCCTTCGCGTTCGGCTACATGATCGCCGTCCCGTTCCTGACCACATTGACCGACCGCATCGATGCGCGGCTCATCCTGCTCGTCGGCTCCGCCGCGACGTCCGCGGCGACGCTCGCCTTCGGTCTTTTCGCGCACGGCCTGTGGTCGGCGACCATCATCTGGGCGCTCACCGGCATCGGCTTCGCCGGCGCCTACATGCCGGGGCTGAAGGCGCTGACCGATCGGCTGTCGCCCGGCGATGTTTCGCGCAGCGTCACGCTGTACACGTCGAGCTTCTCCTTCGGCGTCGGCCTGTCGTTCCTCGTCGCACAGGTCGCGGCCGACCGCCTCGGCTGGCGATCGGCGTTTCTCATCACCGGCATGGGACCGCTGGTCATGGTCGCGGTCTGCCTCGCGATGGGACCGGTGAAGCCGGTCGGCACCAAGCGGCCGCTGCTCGACTTCGGTCCGGTCGTGCGCAACCGGCCGGCGCTTGGCTTCATCCTCGGCTACGGCGCGCATTGCTTCGAGCTCTACGGCGTGCGCACCTGGATCGTTGCCTTCTGGACGTTCGTGGCGGCGCGTGAACCCGGCAGCGTGCTGTTCAGTCCGCTGACGGTGAGCGTCGTGTTCTCCCTGCTCGCCATGCCCTCCAGCATCCTCGGCAATGAAGCGGCGATGCGCTTTGGCCGCTATCGCGCGCTGACAATTCTGATGCTGGCGTCGGCGCTCGTCGCAACCGGCATTGCATTCTCGGTGACGGCGCCGCCGTTCGTGCTGCTGGCGCTGCTTCTTCTCTACGCCGTCACCGTGCCCGCGGATTCCGGCGCACTCACCTCCGGCATGACGATGTCGGCCGCGCCCTCGCACAAGGGCGCGATAATGGCATTGCACACGACGGTTGGGTTCGGCCTATCGGCAGCCGGCGCATGGGGCGCCGGCCTCGTGCTCGATCTCGCCGGCGGCCCGGGGACGTCGGCCGGCTGGAGCGCGCTGTTCGCGCTGCTCGCCGCTTCGATCCTGCTCGGGCCGCTCGCGCTCCGATGGTCGCAGCGCGAGCGCAACGAGCAGGTCTAGTCAGGCGCCCGGCAGCATCCGCTGCAACACGCCGTCGCGGCGGACGACGTAGTGATAGAGCGCCGCCAGCACATGCAGGCCGACGAGGCCGAGCATGGCGTAATTGGCGAGCAGGCCGTGCACGTCGCCGGTCCATTGCCAGCCGGGCGCCCGCGTCCCTATCAGCGGCGGCACCGTCAGGCCGAACATGACGATCGGCATGCCCCGCCAGGACGCGTTGATCCAGCCGAGGATCGGCACGACGAAAATCAGGACGTAGAGCAGCCAGTGCACGATCCGCGCCGAGGTCGTCTGCCATGGCGGAATGCCCTCTTCCGGCGGGGGCTCGGGATGGGTGAGCCGCCACAGGAGCCGCACGATCGCCACGGCAAGGATGATCATGCCGAAGGTGAAGTGCAGGCTGATCAGGGTGGTGACCGGCGTGTCCCGTTTGATGTCGGGCATCGTCCAGGCAAAGATGAACTGCGCGATGAGCAGCAGAACGATCAGCCAGTGCAGCGTCTTCGCCGTGCCGTTATAGCTCGCGCCAACCCGCTCAACCATGAACCCTCCATCCCCTTGAGTCGCTGCTGAAACTCTATCCAGCAAGCACTTGCGGCGGAACCGGGGCGACCCCATATTGGTTCCAGCGATGGTGTCGAGCCTGACAGGGCTCCGCCACCGGCGCGTTGCGGAAACGCAATGCGTTTGACGACCACGGGATCAGTAGGCGACGCCGGATGTAAGCGCGCCATGGGTCTTCGTGGTCGTTATCGTTTTTGGGGGCTATTCCGCCGGCCGCGCCC
>DATJHD010000165.1:0-5636 GCA_035494275.1 Croceibacterium sp. | reverse complement strand
ACGCGACAGTCGAGCACCCGGCCCCCGTGCACGAACGGGGCGCGCATGCGTTCCTGGATCGAGCGGGACAGCGACAGGAGGTCGTCCTTGCCGCGCAGGCGGGGGACGACGATGGCGAACTCGTCGCCGCCAAGCCGGGCGACCGTGTCGCGGCTCCTGACGACGCTGCGCAGCCGCTCGGCGAACATCTTGAGCAGCGCGTCGCCGACGTCGTGGCCGAGCGAATCGTTGATCTGCTTGAAGTGGTCGAGATCGAGCATCAGCACGCCGACGGCCTCGCCGCGCTGCTTGGCGCTGGCGATCGCCTGGTCGAGCTTTTCCTGAAACAACGCGCGGTTGGCGAGCCGGGTCAGCGGATCGTGGCTGGCGCTCCAGCGGACGCGCTCCTCGGCGGTCTTCTCGTCCGTCACGTCGCGCACCGTAATGATGATGCGGCGGCAGCCGTTCTCGGTCTCGTGGGCGCGCCAGCCGCTGAACGCGACCCAGCGCTCGCGCCCGTCGTCGGCCCGGTTGATCCGGAACGAGGCTTCGAACCGCTCGATGTTACCGGCCTTGATCTCGTTCAAATGGCGCATGAAGTCCGCCTTGTCGTCCGGGTGGACGCACTCGACGGCAAGCTCCAGCGAAGGGACCGTCGACGGCGGGATGCCGAAAATCTCGAGCAGGCGGCCGGACCACTCGCGCTGGTCCAGCACCGCGTCGTAGTCCCAGATGCCGAGGCCGGCGGCTTCGGCGGCGAGACGGAATCGCTCTTCGCTTTCGCGCAACGCCTCCTCCGTCCGCCTACGTTCGGTGATGTCGAGATGGGCGCCGATGCTGCGCGTCGGGTTGCCGGCCTCGTCCCGCTCCATCTTGGTGCGGCTGTAGATCCACCGGACCTCGCCGGTGACGCCGTGGACGATGCGGAACTCCGACTGGAAGGTTTCGTGGGCCGACAGGCTCCTTTCGATCTCGTTCCGCAAATGCTCGCGATCGTCGGGGTGCACGTACTGCAGCAGCTCGTCGAACGGCAGCACCTTGGTGTCCGGAGGCAGGCCGAGCTGGGCGATCAAGGCTTTCGAGACGTGGGCGACACCGTCGGCCGCGGCTTCGAAATCGGCCAGCCCGGTCGCCTCCTGCACGAGGCGCAGGCGTTCCTCGCTGGCCCGCAGGGCTTCTTCGGCCCGCTTGCGGTCGGTGATGTCGAGATGGGCGCCGATGGTGCGGATGACCGAGCCGTCGTCGGAGTATTCCATGCTGGTGCTGCTGGCGAGCCAGCGGGTCTCGCCGGTATCGGCGCGGATGATGCGGAACTCGCCCGTGAAGCTCTCGCGGCGCTCGGCAATCGTTCGTTCGAGCACTTCCACCAGCCAGCCGATATCGGCCGGGTGGACGTGCTTTGCCCATGCCCTGCCGTCGATCGGCCCCTTGGCGACCGGCAGGCCGAGCTGATCGAAAAAGCGGTCGGAGGCGACCATCATGCCGTCGGGACCCGTTTCGAAATCGGCGAGACCGGTGGTTTCCTGCACCAGGCGGAGCCGTTGCTCGCTGCGCCGCAAGGCGTCCTCGGCCGCCCGGCGCTCGCTGACGTCGCGCGAGATGCACATGTGAGCGCGGGCGCCGTCGGGCATGCGGAACGGCACCGAATGCGCCTCGACATGGTGGCGGGCGCCTTTCATGCCGACGATGTCGTAGCTCCAGACAACGGTCTCGCCGGCCAGCACGCGATTGTGCACGTCGATGCACTCGGGAATGTACTGGGGGGGGACGGGGATGTGGCCCGAGCCGTTGAGCGTCTCGAGGTCCGGCGCCTCGAGCAGTTCGAGGCCGCGCGGATTGATGTAGGTGAGCCGCGACTGCTCGTCGAACAGCTTCACGCAGTCCGGCATCGTGTCGAGGATCGCGCTGAGCCGCGCCTGGCTTTCGCGCAAGGCTTCCTCGACCCGCTTGCGATCGGTGATGTCGAGGTGAGCGCCGATGGTGCCGACGAGATTGCCCGACTCGTCCCTTTCGACGCCGGTATGCGTCGCCAGCCAGCGCACTTCGCCGGTGTCGGCGCGAACGACGCGGAACTCGCAGTTGATGCTGTCTTCCTCGCGCATCGCGCGCAGCACTTCACGGTGCAGCCGCTCGCGGTCGTCGGGATGGACGCGCTCGAGCCACTGCTCGAAGTTCATGGGCTCGCTTTGCGGCGCCATGCCGACCTGATCGTAGAACCGGCTGTTGGAGGAGGTGATGCCGACCGTGTCGGTCTCGAAGTCCGCCAGCCCGATGGCGTCCTGGACCAGCCGCGAGCGGCGCTCGCTGCGGCGCAGCGCTTCCTCGGCTCGCTTTCTCTCGGTGATGTCGACGTGGGCCCCGATCGTGCGGGTCGGCGTGCCGTCCTTGTCGTATTCGATCTTGGTGCTGCAGGCGAGCCAGCGCGTTTCGCCGGTATCGGCGCGAACGATGCGAAACTCTGCGCGGAAGCCCTCCTCCCGGCGCGCCATCGATCCTTCGATCGCCTCGACCAGGCTGCCGATGTCGTCGGGATGGACCTGCGCGGCCCACGCCTTGGCGTCGACGGGGCCGTGCACGACGGGCAGGCCGAGCTGCTCGAAGAAGCGCTCCGAGGCGATCATGGCGCCGTTGCAGCGGGATTCGAATTCGGCGAGGCCCGTCGCCTCGTGGACCAGCCGCAGCCGCTCCTCGCTGCTCCTCAGCGCTTGTTCGGCCCGCTTGCGCTCGCTCACGTCACGCGTGATCGAAAGCTGTGCCTTGCTCCCGTCGGGCATGCGGAACGGCACGGCGTGGGCTTCGACGTGCCTGTGGCGCCCCTTCATGCCGATCAGCTCGTATTCCCATACGACGGTTTCGCCGGCCATGACCCGCGCATGGACCGCGAGCGCCTTGGGCAACTCCTCGTCCGCCAGCGGCACATGGCCACTGGCGTTCAGAGTGTCGAGGTCGGGCGCCTCGAGGAGCGCGAGGCCCATGGGATTGATGTAGGTCAGTCGCATCTGCTCGTCGAAAATCTTGACGCAGTCGGGCATCGCATCGAGCATTGCGGCCAGGCGCGCCTCGCTTTCGCGCTTCGCGCTGTCGACCCGCAGCTTCTCGGTGATGTCGTCGAACACGGCGACGACGTTCCGGCCGGCGCGGCGCGGCGAAACTTCGTAAATTCGCTCGCCGCGCTTCAGCCTCGGCCGTTGCTCGAGATCGGGATCAAGGCTGGCGCGGATCTCGGCGACGACGGTCTCGACGGCCTTGCCCGGCTGGATGGCACCCGTCTGCTTGGAAATCGTCGTCAACTGGCGCAGCGTCAGCCCGTGCCTGATCTTCTTCGGCGGGACTCCGATCACTTCGGCGTAAGCGCGGTTCGAGAGAACCAGCCGCCCATCGGGATCGAACATGCACAAGCCGTGGCTCAGGTTCTCGAGGCCGTCCTCGAGCAGGCGAACGCGCGCGCGCAAGCGCGCGACTTCCGCTTTCAGCGTTGACATGCGCCCACCTGGCTCATGGTAGTCCTCCGCACCCTTACCCTAGTCGGGATGTATGGCACGGCGGTTGATGACGGCGGCTAAAACCAGGTTAAGAGGAATTGCGTACTTAGGCGTGCCGCGCGAGCGGGTTTCGGCCCCCGGTTGATTGCCGCATCACTTCACTTGGCGTTCACCCAAGCGCTGGCTATACGCCCTGCCATGCTTCGATCGATCGCCCGCGCCAACGGCGCCGCCGTCCTCGTCCCTGTTGCTGCGGCGCTGCTGCTGTCGGGCTGCGCCACGTTCGGCAAGAAGAAGGGTGAAACTCCCTACATCGCCCGCGACGTCGAATCGCTTTACACCGAGGCGAAGAACCAGCTCGACGAGGGCAACTACAAGATCGCCGGCGGACTGTTCGACGAGGTCGAGCGGCAACATCCCTATTCGGAGTGGGCTCGCCGCGCGGAGATCATGGGCGCGTTCACCTATTACCTGCAGCGCGACTACAACAAGGCGATCGAGGGCGCGCAGCGGTTCCTCTCGATCCACCCGGGCAACAAGGAAGCGCCCTACGCGACCTACCTGATCGCGCTGTGCTACTACGAGCAGATCGCCGACGTCTCGCGTGACCAGAAGATCACCCAGGAGGCGCTCGACGCGCTGACTGAAGTGATCCGCCGCTATCCGCAAAGCGATTACGCTGCCGATGCCCGGCTGAAGCTCGACCTGGTCAACGACCACCTCGCCGGCAAGGAGATGGAGATCGGCCGGTATTACGAACGGTCGGGCCAATGGCTGGCGGCGCAGATTCGCTTCCAGACGGTGATCGACAAGTACCAGACGACCAGCCACACGCCCGAGGCGCTCTATCGCCTGACCGAAACCGATCTCGCCCTCGGCATTCCCGACCAGGCGAGGAAGTACGCCGCCGTGCTCGGCGCGAACTACCCCGGCAGCGAATGGTACGAGCGGGCTTACGACCTGCTCGGCAAGAAGGAGCCGGACCTGGTGAAGGACCAGGCCTGAATCAGCCTCCGTTCAAAAAGCGATGAGTGTTGCGTCAGGTGCCGTAGCAGAGCTCGGGCGCCATGCGGCTTGTCGCCAGCCACTGGTTGAGCTCCGCCTGGCGGAGCGCCGCGGCGAACTTGATGCCGACGAAGCCGTCATGGGCCCAGCGCACCCAGCCGGGCCGCTCCTCGTCGCCGAGGTCGAGCGTGACCTTCTGGTCGATGGTGTAGTGGAGGCTGTCGACGCCGCTGATCCGGCAACCTTCGCCGGACAGCTCGATCATGAGCCCGCCGCGTCTGTCGCCATCGTCTTCACACAAGTTGACCGGACGCCTCACGGCAAACCTTTTGTGCGAGCGAATGACCAGGACTGACACGACGATAATCCCCTCCGCTGAGCCGTTGTCCTCAAAAGGCCACAGGAGAGTTAAGATTTGTTTGATGGAATCGGCGGAATTGTCGCCTAAGCAACAAGTTGGCTTGTGGAAAAGGCTGTTGACCGTAACGCGGCCGTTGCGCGCCTGAGATGGTGATTGCCGAGCCGCCGGCGTTGCCGTGCGGCGGCGCGAACCGTAAAGTCGGCCAACCCGCATGCTGACCCGGCTCGCCATCCGCAACATCGTGCTGATCGAGGCGCTCGACCTTGCCTTTCCCGGCGGCCTCGGCGTGCTGACGGGCGAGACCGGCGCGGGCAAGTCGATCCTGCTCGACGCGCTCGGTCTGGTGCTCGGCAACCGCGCGGAGAGCGGCCTGCTGCGCCGAGGCGAGGAGCGGGCGAGCGTCACCGCGACGTTCGAGTTCGCCGAGCTGCCGGTGGCGGTCGGCGAAGTCCTCGAGGAAGCGGACGTCGCCCTCGAACCGGGTGAGCCGCTGATCCTGCGGCGGACGCTGAAGTCCGACGGCGGCTCGAAGGCTTTCGTCAACGACCAGCCGGTCGGCGCGGCCCTGTTGCGCGAGCTCGCGCCCGCCCTGGTCGAACTTCACGGTCAGCACGACGATCGCGGGCTGGTCAACCCGCGCGGGCATCTTGCGCTGCTCGATCGCTATGGCGGGACGGACGTCGCCAGCGTCGAAGCGGCGTGGCGCGCGTGGCGCGACGCCGAAGCGCGGCTGGGGCAAGCGCGCGGGCTGGCCGAACAGGCGAAGGCGGACGAGGACCTGCTGCTGGCCCACCTTTCGGAGCTGGACG
>DATJHD010000164.1:0-5504 GCA_035494275.1 Croceibacterium sp. | reverse complement strand
AGGCCTTCGATCAGGCAGTGCTTGCGGAACGGGTCGATCTCGAACGTGAAGCGGTCCTGGAACGGCGTGGTCACCACCTGGTGCTCGAGGTCGATCGAGATCGGATCGGTCTCGGCGACTTCCATCAGCCGGTCGATCGCTTCCTGCGGCAGCGCCACCGTGAGGATGCCGTTCTTGAACGCGTTGCCGGCGAAGATGTCGGAGAAGCTCGGCGCGATCACGGCCTTCACGCCCATGTCGAGCAGTGCCCAGGCGGCGTGCTCGCGCGAAGAGCCGCAACCGAAGTTGTCGCCAGCTATGATGATCGGGGCGCCGGCGTGGCGCGGGTTGTCGAAAACGTTGCCTTCCTCGCTCCGCACCGCCTCGAACGCGCCCTTGCCGAGGCCCTCCCGGGTGACCGTCTTCAGCCACTTCGCCGGGATGATGAGGTCGGTATCGACGTTCTTGCGGCCGAACGGGTAGGCGCGGCCTTCGACGTGGCGGACGGGCTCCATGGCCTCAATCCGTTTCCGGCTTCTCGCCCGACGGGATGGGGCCGGGCTGCTGCGGTTCGTTCATCTTCTTGCGGCGGTTGGCGTAGAGCAGGGCGGCGGCGACGGCGGCCGAGCCTATCGCGCCGGCGATGACCGCCTTGCCGGTGTTGTTGATGCGCTTGGTCATGCGCGCCTCATTGGGGTGCGCCGCGGCGAGAGGCAAGAGGCTCGCTCAGGAATTCGCCTATCACCCGCCAGAGCCGCAGTTTCTCGGCGTAAGGCACCGAAGCGTTGGCCGGGCTCGACGAGGGCAGGGGCAGGAGCGCGAGGTGGCCGCACGCGAGCGCCGTCATCCCGATCCGTGCCGAGGCCGTCCCGTTGAACGCTACCGCGCGCAGGTTGGGGAGCGACGCGGCGAGCCCGGCAAGCGGGTTGTGTTCCGCCTCCCGGATCGCCGCATCGAGGCTCCCGGTCCGCTTCGCCGATGCGACCGCGTCCCACAGCCCGACGCCCGCCGCCTGCAGCGCCTCGAGCCGCGCCGCGTAGTCCAGCGTTTCCAGGTCCTGGCGCCCGATCGCCGCTCCGGCAAGCCGCCAGAACAGGTTGCGCGGATGCGCGTAGTACCGCCCCTCGGCGAGCGACCGCTCCCCCGGCAGGCTACCGAGGATCAGCACACGCGTATCGCCACGGACGACCGGCGGGAGGGAAGCCTTGCGGATCATCGCTACCTAATGCCCCAATCTGCGTCCGGCCGCGCGGACATCATTATCGTTCCGCTCCCGTCCTCGTCTCGGGCCGGCAGGTAACCGGGCGGCGCTCGGTCGAACCTGGGAATATTCCCGATAACACCGCAGCGCCAATGCCTTAACCCCGCTCGAACCAGTCGACTTGCAGCCCCAAGGATCGTGCCAGGGAGTGCGCATCGTGAAGACCCGTGGAGAAGAAATGCTCGCCCTGCGCAAGGCGCGCATGGCGGCCGCGCCGCCGTTCCTGCGTGGAGGATTCCGGCCGTTCTTCCTCCTGGCCGCGGCGTGGGCCGCATTCGCGATCCTCACCTGGCTGTGCGCCTTCCTCTACGGCGTGCCGTTGGAGAGCGCCTTCACCTCGCTGGCCTGGCACCGCCACGAGATGCTGTTCGGCTTTGTCGGCGCGGCGATCGTCGGGTTCCTGCTGACCGCGATTCCCAACTGGACGGGCCGATTGCCGATTGCCGGCTGGCCCCTCGCCGGCCTTGCGGCGCTATGGATCGCGGCGCGGGGTGCGGTGTGGTTTTCGTCGGCCCTTGGCCTTGCCCCGGCGGCTTTCCTCGACGTCGGCTTCTACCTCGTCTTCGCCTTCGTCGCCGGACGCGAGGTTCTGCTGGCGAAGAACCGCAACGTGCCGGTGGTCGGTATCGTCGCGCTGTTCGCGCTGGTCGATGCATGTGACTATGCCGCGGCCGCCGGGCTCATCGGCGACGAGGGGCGGCCCAGCCGGGCCGCGATTGGTCTCATCGTGGTGCTTATTTCGGTGATCGGGGGTCGCATCATTCCCTCGTTCACCCGCAACTGGATGGCCAAGCGCGGTGTCGCCGGGGGCCTCCCCGGCCAGCCACGCCGGTTCGATCTCGCGGTCATCGCCATAACCGCGCTGGCGATGGCCGGCTGGACCGTCTCGCCGAACGGGCGGCTGCCCGGCGCAGTGCTTCTCCTCGCCGGCTTGCTTCAGCTCGTGCGCCTCGCCAACTGGCGCGGGTGGCGGACGTGGAGCGATCCGCTGGTGCTCATCCTGCACCTCGGATACGCGTGGATTCCGCTCGGCCTGGTCCTGCTCGGGGCAAGCCTCGCCGGGGCCGCGGTGCCGGCAACAGCCGCGATCCACGCCCTCACCGCCGGGGCGATCGCGACGATGATCCTGGCGGTGATGACGCGGGCCTCGCTCGGCCATACCGGACGCGAGCTGAAGGCGAACGCGGCCACTTCAGGCTTGTACCTTCTGGTCGTGCTCGCAGCCGCGCTGCGGGTGCTGACCGGGCTCGGCGTCGTCGATTATCGCCGCGGCATCGAGACATCCGGCGGGCTATGGGCCCTGGCCTTCGCTGTCTTCGTGTTCGCCTATGCACCCATCTTCTTTCGCGGCCGCAAGGAACGCTCGTCGTGAAACACGGGGCAAGGGTTGACTTAGGACACGGCCGGCGGCGAAACCGGGGTCGAATGGATTTCTTTGTGAGGTGTATTAACAATCCAGGGAGACGCAATTGGTTCAAGGTCAGGCACAGGGGCAGCCGGATAGCCCCGTCGGCGAAGATCGCGTCAGCAACATCCTTAAATGGGTCCTGCTAGCAACCGCGATAGTCTGCTTCGGCCTGCTCGGCTGGGCCACCGTCCTGACCTACGAGAAGGCGCCTCCCTTTCCGGACAGCTTCGTCGACAGCTCCGGCGCCGTGGTGATGACCGCAGACGACATTGTCGCCGGCAAGGGCGGCTTCCAGAAAGCCGACCTGATGGACTACGGCAGCATCTACGGCATGGGGTCGTATTTCGGCGAGGATTACACCGCCTCGACGCTCGCCCGGCTGGGCGTGCTGACCAAGCAGAACCTCGGCAATTCCGCGGCCCTGCCGCCCGGCACCAGGGCTCCCGCGAACCAGTCGCTGGCCGTGACCGGACCGGCCACGCCCGCGCTGCCGACCACCCCGCCTCCCGCTTCGCTGACCCAGGCGCTCGCCGACACGGCGATCACGGCCGAGATGCAGAAAGAGCTCCAGGGCATCGATCTGACGCAATCGCGCGTAGTCCTGCCGGCCGCGGTCGCCGACGCCGTTCGCGCGCTTGAGGCGGAGCTCACCACCAAGCTTGCCACCCAGAACCTTTCCGCGGGCTGGGTTCCGGCCAAGAGCCTCGATGCCGCGTTGCGCAAGCAGACGGCCGACTTCATCATCTATTCGGCGATCACGACCGTCGCCCGGCGACCCGACAAGGTGAACACCTCGTGGACCGAGAACTGGCCGTTCGAGCCGAGCGTCGGCAACACGCCGACCACCAATACCTTCCAGTGGACGTGGATCAGCTTCTGCTTCACGTTCTTCGCGATGGGCTTCGTGCTGTGGCTCTATCGGGCCTATCTCGATCATCCCGACGACTCACCGATGGAGCGCGGCCTCGCGCACTACCGGACGCTGACACCCAGCCAGGTGAAGACCGGCAAGTACTTCATCGTGGTCGCGCTGGTGTTCCTCGCCTCGCAGGGCGCCGGCGCGATCATGGCCCACTCCTATTACGAGCGGGAGAACTTCTACGGTATCCAGCTCAACTACATCCTGCCGTTCAATTTCCTGCGCAGCTTCCACCTTCAGGCGCCGATCATCTGGATCGGCCTCGGGTGGATCGCCAGCGGCCTGTTCATCGCCCCGGCGATCGCCGGCGGGCGCGAAGCGAAAGGGCAGGGGTTCCTCGTTGATCTGTTGTTCTGGGTCTCGCTGTTCGTGGTCGCGGCCGCTCTCGTCGGCAACTACCTCGGCATCCAGGGAGTGATCGACAAGGGCTGGTTCTGGTTCGGCAACCAGGGCCTGTCGTATATCCAGCTCGGCCGCTTCTGGCAGATCCTGTTCTTCGTCGCGCTGCTGAGCTGGAGCGTGCTCATGTTCCGCGCCTTGTGGCCGAGCCGGGACACCCTGGTCGAGGCGACCAAGCAGTTCTGGAGCGGGCGCATCCGGCTGGAGCACCTGATCTGGGCGGCGACGATCAACGTCGCGGTGCTCTACGTCTTCGGGATGATCCCGCTGACGGGGATCGAGAAGAGCTTCACCATCACCGACTTCTGGCGCTGGTGGGTGGTGCACCTGTGGGTCGAGCAGTCGTTCGAGTTCTTCGCCGTATCGATGAGCGCGTACCTTCTCATGTCGCTCGGCCTCGTCTCGCGCAAGCTCGCCGAGCGCTCGGTCTACCTCGAGCTGATCCTCATCTTCATGGGCGGCGTGCTCGGCACGGGGCACCATCTTTACTGGGGCGGCGGGCCGAGCATGTGGGTGCCGCTCGGGACGATGTTCTCGTTCATCGAGGTCCTGCCGCTGGTGCTGCTGATCCTCGAGGCGATCTCGCAGCACCGGCTGATCAAGGGCGCGGGCGCGGCGTTCGATTACGGCCTTGCCTACCTCTACATCCTCGGCTCGGCCTTCTGGAACTTCGTCGGCGCGGGCGTGTTCGGTGGCGGCACGCTCAACGCGCCGCTGGTCAACTACTATGAGCACGGCACCTTCCTGACGCTCAACCACGCGCACACCTCGCTGTTCGGGGCATTCGGGCTGCTGGCGCTGGGGCTGATCTATTTCTGCCTGCGCTATCGCGCGGGGCCCGGCGCCGCTTTCGACGAGCGGTGGGGGCGGATCGCCTTCTGGTGCTACAACGTGGGCCTCGTGATGTGGATCTTCCTCCACTTTTTCCCGATCGGCTGGCCGCAGCTCAACGCTGTCTACGAGCACGGCCTCGCCTGGGCGCGCAGCCAGGCGTTTTACGACCAAACCCTGTTCTGGCAATGGATGCGCCTGCCGGGCGACGTGGTATTCTCCGTCGGGACACTGATCATGGCCTGGGACTTTCTGGCCAAGCTGCTCCGCAAGCCTGGAGCCGCGCCCGAGGCGACCGCCGCCGCATGACGAAAAAGGCCGTGAGGAATAGCTCCTCACGGCCTTCATCTTTCAGCGGTTGAGCTAAACCTCAATCGTCCTTGAGAAACGCCGGCATGTGGTCGGGATCCCGTCCGCCTTCGTCGCGGCCGCCGCCACGCTCGCCCCTGGGCCGATCGTCGCGATCGCGGCGCGGGCCCCGATCACGATCACCGCCGCGGTCCCGTCCGTCCCGGTCGCCTCGGCCGCCGCGGTCGCCGTCGCGCCTCGGGCGGCGATCGCCGTCGCCGCGGGGGCCGCGGTCGCCACGCGGCTCGCGCGGCGGGCGGGTGTCGGGCAGCTCTTCGCCGGTTTCCTGGTCGACCAGCCGCATCGACAGGCGGACCTTGCCGCGCGGGTCGATCTCGAGGACCTTGACCTTCACTTCC